>NZ_JBRREC010000054.1:0-31639 GCF_056760015.1 Stenotrophomonas sp. STEN029
AGGTAGTGGCCCGCGCAAAAACACGGGGGGCGGAAAAACGGAAGAAAAAAAAACCCAAAAGGAGGGAAAAAAAAAAAAAAACCCCAACAAAAACGAAAAAGAAACCACCGGCGCGACAACAAACCAACACACCACCCCCCCCCCCCCCCCACTACCTTTGCCTCCCCCTTCGCTTCGCGAAAGGGAGCAGGCAGGGCATCGCTCAGCGCAGCAGACGGCCGGCGTCGAGCAGGATCATCGGTTGCTGGCCGATGCGGGCGATGCCGCGGAACAGTTCATTGGAGATCTGGCAGATGCGCGCTGTGTCCGGTGGCTCGATCTGCGAGTCGTTGAGGTTGGCGACGTCTTCCACCGCCGATACACGCAGGCCCAGGGTCTCGCCGTTCTCTTCCAGCACGACGATGCGCGTCTGTGAATCCTCAGGTGCGCTTTGCACGTCAAGATGGCGGCACAGGTCCATCACCGGCACCACTTGGCCGCGCAGGTTCATGATGCCCAGCATTGCCGGGCCGGTACCGCGCAATGCCAGCAACGGCACCGGTAGCACCACTTCCTGCACCTTCAACAGCTCCAGCGCATAGGTCTGCTGCCCGCAGCGCAGGCGCAACCAACGTGAACTGCGCTCGGCGGCACGCCGTTGCTGCGGACTGCTCGCCGGGCGCTGTGCCTGTGCCTGCAGTTCCTGCCAGGTACTGGGACGTGCATCTGGCGAGGGGTGCTCCAGAGCGCGGACATTGGGGGTGCTGCGCGGAGGGGGAGCAGGGCTCACCGGCAACCCAGCCGCGGTTTCAAATGCAGCCTGCAGGTTGGCACTGTCGCTATGGGCGAGCTTGCGACTTTCAGCAGGGCCGGTCTCGTAGATCACTTCGTCCGGCAGGTCGTCCCAGGTTGGGGGGCGACCTGCATTGGCGGCGGCAGTGGCCGCCATCGCGTCGTCGAAGGCAGCCTGCAGGGCGGCGCTGTCGCCGGCCGGAGTGGCTGCCGCGGCGGGGACTGGTGCGCCAGCAGGCTTGGCCTGTGCTTCGGCCAACGCAGCCTCGAACACGGCCTCCAGCTCGGGGCTGTCGCCCGGCACTTCGGCAGCTGCAGGCTTGGCCGGCGTTGCAGGTGCCGCGACCGCAGCGGCGGGCACGGCCTCCAGCAGCAGTTCGCCCAGATAATCGTCGAGTACGTCGTTGCTCATGCGGCGCGCTCCAGCTGCGCGGCCTCGCTGAGCAGCAGCCAGTCGAGCGCGTGGCGGTAAGCGGCCATGCCGCGGCCGGGATAATCGTCGCCAAGCAGGGGCACGGTGAGTGCTGCCGGGTTGCAGATGCGGGTGTCGATCGGAATCGCGTCTTCCCAGACGCGCTCGCCGTGCCGGTCCTGCATCAGCTTCAAGGTTTCGTTGCCGGCGCGGGTACGACGGTCGAACAAGGTGGGCAGCACCGAGATCGGCAGGGCGCGCTTGCGCGAGCGCTCGACCATTTCGCCGGTACGGACCATGCCGTCCAGACCATGCAGGGCCAGTGGTTCGGCCTGGGTCGGGATGATCAGGCGGTCGGCGGCGGCCAGGGCGTTGATCATCAACAAGCCCAGCGTCGGTGCGCAGTCGAGCAGGATGTAATCGTGCTGCTCGCCATGGCGTGCAAGCGCCTGCTGCAGGGCCAGGCCCAGACCAGGCTGGTTGGCGCTGCGACGTTCCAGCGTGGCCAGCGAGGCTTGCGCGCACAGATAGTCCAGGCCCGGAATATCGCTGTGGCGGGCAAGCGACGCGATCTCATGCGGCGGCGTGGCGAACAGTTCCTGCACGCCCTGCGGCACCGGCTCAACCGGTACGCCGAACGCGCGGGTCAGCGAGGAGTGGGGGTCCAGGTCGATCAACAGCACCTTGTGTCCACGTGCGGCAAGGCCGCGCCCGAGTGACAAAGTGGTGGTGGTTTTGCCGACGCCGCCTTTTTGGTTGGCAATGGCCCAGATACGCATCATTGGACTCCTTCGATGACCGCCGGTACCGCGCTGCGAACGGCGGATGCGGCAGTTGTGCCGCCGTTGCCGCCTTCGTCGCTGGTGCTGGCTGTGGTGTTGCCGGAAGCAGGCAGATCGGCTGCCGCTGCCGAATCGGCGAGGATGATCACCATCACCCGCCGGTTGCGGTTGCGCCCTTCGGGCGCATCGTTGCTTTCGCGGGGACGGAACTGGCCGTAACCCACCATCGCCAATCGCTGTGGCTGCACGCCATGATCGGCGAAAAGGTGCACGACGCTGGCTGCGCGTGCCGCTGATAGCTCCCAGTTCGACGGGAACTGCGCGGTGGCGATCGGCAGGTTGTCGGTATGGCCTTCGACGCGTACGCCGTTTGGGGCATCCAGCAATACATCGGCCAGGGTGCCGAGCGTGTTGCGAGCGCTGGCGTCCAGCGCCGCCGAACCCGTAGTGAACAGAATGTCGCTGTTGATCTCGACCTCGATCCACAGCTCGGTGCGGCGCACGGTGATGACGCCCTGTTTCACCAGTGGCGCCAGCGTCTGGCTGAGGCGATCCGCGATCTGGTTGAGCTGGCGCTCGGCGCGCTGCAGCTGTTCCTGGTTGTGGGCCGAGACCGGCATGCGCATATGCGATGCCATCGACGGCAGCTGGGTCGGGTCGGCCAGTGCGCCACCAGTCATGCTCGGTGCGCTGATCACCGATGGCGAATCAAAGCCGCCACCCTGCAATTGCTTGTTGCCAACCTGCACCTGGCTGATGGTGCGCGGGGCGCCGCCAAAGGCCGTGGTCAAGGCATCGGCCATGACTCGGTACTTGCCTTCGTTCAATGACGAGATGGCGTACATCACCACGAAAAACGCGAGCAGCAGCGTCATCAGATCAGCATAGGGGATTGCCCATGCTTCATGGTTGGCGTGCTCTTCGTGGTGCTTGCGGCGGGCCATGGCTCAGTTCACGTAGCCGGCCAGGCTGTTTTCGATATTGCGCGGGTTCTCACCCTGGGCAATGGCGATCAGGCCTTCAATGATCATTTCGCGCTCGCGGCAGCTGCTGGCGATCACGCCCTTGAGCTTGGCCGACACCGGCAGGAACAGCAGATTGGCCGAGGCGATGCCGTAGATGGTGGCAGTGAATGCCGCGGCGATGCCGTGGCCGAGCTTGCTCGGGTCGGCCAGGTTCTTCATCACCGCGATCAGGCCGAGTACGGCGCCGATGATGCCGAGGGTAGGGGCGTAGATGCCCATGCCTTCAAAGACCTTGGTAGCGGCCAGATCCTGCTGCTCCTGGCTGCCGAGTTCGATCTCCAGCATATGGCGGATAGTGTCCGGCTCGACGCCGTCGACCACCAGCTGCAGGCCCTTGCGGATGAACGGATCGTCCTGCAGCTCCACCTGCGGCTCCAGGCCGAGCAGACCCTGGCGGCGGGCGATGTTGCTCCAGTCGACGATCTGCTGGACCAGCGCGCGGCGGTCGCTGGCCGGCGGACGGATCACCCAGCGCACGATCTTGAAAGCGTGCTTGAACACCGCCGGTGAGGTGTGCAGCAGGATGGCCGCCAGGGTGCCGATGATGACGATTACGAAGGCAGCAGGTGACCACAGCGAGGACAGGCCAGCGCCTTTGAGGATGCTGCCACCCACCAGGGAGGCGAGGGCGAGGAAGAGTCCAATGATGCTGAGTCGGTCCATGGTGCGTATATCGGCCTCGTTGTAGCGGTCTTGAATCAGGGCTTTGCTTGAGCCCCTCTCCCGCGCGCGGGAGAGGGGTTGGGGTGAGGGCGCTCTTGGCTTTAAAAGCTAGAAGCGCCCCTCACCCGCCCCGTCTTCGCGGGGCCGCCCTCTCCCGCTTGCGGGAGAGGGGACAGTCAGCATCGCTGGGGCTGTCGGGTTGCGTGATTGCGGGCTTTGCCGAGGGTGTTGCTGCATTGCTTACCCCTGCACTCCACGCAACCCATCTACATCCAGAATGAGCGCCATGCGGCCATCACCAATCAAGGTGGCGCCGGCATAACCGTTGAGGCCGCGCAGTGCACGTGGCAGCGGCTTGATCACCACTTCCTCGCGGCCGCGAACCTGGTCCACCACCAGCCCGAAGCGGGCTTCGCCCATCTGCAGCACGACGATGGTCAGCAGCGTCGACGGTGCAGGGGTGATGCCCAGCCATTGGCGCAGGTCCAGCAGGGCCAGGGTGTGGGACTTGCGGTCCAGCACCGCGCGACCATCGAACCAACCCAGCGAGGTGGCCGGTGCGTGCAGCACTTCCATCACGCGGGCCAGGGGCAGGGCGTAGACGTCCTCGCCAGCCTGCACCAGCAGGGTCGGCAGGATCGCCAGGGTCAGCGGTACGCGGATCAGGAAGCGGCTGCCACGTCCCAGCTCGGACTGGATCTGGATCTGGCCACTGAGTTCGCGGATGCGTGACTGCACCACGTCCATGCCGACGCCACGGCCGGAGATGTCGGTGACTTCCTGCTTGGTCGAGAAGCCGGGTAGGAATACCAGGTGCAGGCACTCTTCGCTGCTCAGGCGGGCGGCGGCTTCCGGGTCGAGCAGGCCCTTGTCGCGGGCCTTGGCGCGCAGACGCTCCGGGTCGATGCCGGCGCCATCGTCCTGCACTTCGATGCTGACGTAGTCGCCTTCCTGCTGTGCGGACAGGCGCACCCGGCCCATGCGCGGCTTGCCTTGGGCTTCGCGCAGTTCGGGCGATTCGACGCCATGATCGATGGCGTTGCGCACCAGATGCACCAAGGGATCGGCCAGCGCCTCGACCAGGTTGCGGTCCAGTTCGGTATCGGCGCCGATCAGCTCCAGATCGACTTCCTTCTGCAGTGAGCGGGCGACGTCACGGGCAACCTTGGGGAAGCGCGAGAACACCTTGCCGACCGGTTGCATGCGGGTGCGCATCACCGCCGACTGCAGGCGTGCGGTGGCGATGTCCAGGGTTGAGACTGCACGGTCGAGCTCTTCGTCCTTGAGGCGCATGCGCAAGGTCTTGAGCCGGTTGCGGGCCAGCACCAGTTCGCCGATCAGGTTGACGATGGCGTCCAGCCGCTTGGTGTCCACGCGCACGGTGTGCTCGGGTTCGGCGGCTTTTGCCGCTGCCGGTTTGGCGGCGCCGGCGGCAGCGCGGGGTGCTGCGGTCGGCGGTGCGGCCGGCCTGGGTTTGGCTGGCGCGGTGGGAACGGGCTGGACGGGAACGGCGCCCGGTGCGGCACCGCCGTGCAGCTTGTCCAGCAGGGCTTCGAATTCGTCTTCGTCGATCAGGTCATCGCCGGCCTTTGCCGCTGCGATTGGCTGGGCACCGGGCGTACCGCTGCCGTGCAGTTCGTTGAGCAGCGCTTCGAACTCGTCTTCGCTGATCAGGTCGCTGTCACCCGCAGGCGCAGCGACCGCTTGCACGACTGCGACCACGGGGGCGGCGCCAACATCGAACTGTGCGATCAGCGCAGCAGGTGCGTGCTCCGGTTCGGTGCCCGAGGAGACTGCGTCGAGCATGGCCTGCAGCCAATCCAGCGATTGCTGGGCGGCGTCGAAGTGATGCGCCAGCAGTTCGGCTTTGCCGGCCCGTGCCATGCCCAGGGTTTCTTCGGCGGCGTGGCACAGCTCCACCATCGGATGGATCGCCAGAAAACCGGCGCCCCCTTTCAGCGTATGAAAGCCACGGAACACGGCGTTGAGCTGGTCGCTGTCGTGCGGTGCCTGTTCCAGCGTCACCAGCTGCTCGCCGAGGCGATCCAGGATCTCCTGCGCTTCGATGATGAAGTCGGCGGCGATGTCGTCGGCAAAAGCACTCATGCGTTACAGCCCCAGGTCCGAGAGCAGGTCGTCTGCGTCCACCTGCGACACGGCGTGGCGGTCCAGGCCATTGACGGCCGGGCCAGCCAGGCCCTGGTTGCGCGCTTCTTCTTCCGGCGGCGGCAGGCCGAGCGCGCCAAAACCTTCATGCACGCGTCGGACGATGCCGACCACGCGGCGGATGATCTGCCCGGTCAGGTCCTGGTAGCTCTGGGTCAGCGCTACTTCGGTGAGGTTGTGGCGGATGCGCTCGAGGATTTCGCCCTGTTCGGCATTCAGCCCGTCCGCACGCAGGCGCTCGGTCAGCGCGCGGCATTCTTCGGCCAGATCCAGCGTGCGGTGGGTGGCCTGCTCGGTCATCTGCACCACGTGGTCCAGGCGCGCGCAGGCGTCGTCCAGCTCACCGGCTTCGCTGGGCACGCTGGGCAGTTCGCCCAGCGCCTGGCCCAATTCGCGTGCAAGCCTGCCCAGGCCGGACATCATCGGCTGCGTGCGCAGGGCGGCGAGCGCGTCGATTTCCCGACGCCAGCCAGCCTCGTCGCCACTTTCCAATGCTGCCAGTGCGTCCTGCAGGCGCTGCACCAGGGCCGATTTGTCGCTCAATGCTTCCCCGGGCTGGTTCATCAGGCGCTCGCTGCCAGGCGTTCGAAGATCTTGCCGAGCTTCTCTTCCAGGGTCTGCGCGGTGAACGGCTTGATGATGTAGCCGTTCACGCCGCTCTGTGCGGCCTCGATGATCTGCTCGCGCTTGGCCTCGGCGGTAACCATCAGTACCGGCAGGGTCTTGAGCTTGGCATCGTTGCGGATGGCCTTGAGCAGCTCGATGCCGGTCATCACCGGCATGTTCCAGTCGGTGACGACGAAATCGAACGACTGCGTCTGCAGCATCGACAGCGCGGCATGCCCGTCCTCGGCTTCGGCGGTATTGGTGAAGCCCAGATCGCCGAGCAGGTTCTTGACGATGCGGCGCATCGTCGAGAAGTCGTCAACGATCAGGATGCGCATGTTCTTGTTCAAAAGACTTTCCTCTTCATGGTTCTTCGAGCCCGGCGTCGGCCGCCTCGAAAATCTTCAGTCGGCTACGCAGGCGCAGCGTGGCCTGGCCGTGGATCTGACAGACGCGGGATTCGCTCACGCCCAATACCGCGCCGATTTCCTTCAGGTTCAATTCCTGCTCGTAGTACAGCGACAGCACCAGCTGCTCGCGCTCGGGCAACTGGCCGATGGCCTTGCCGAGCTCGGCGCCGAACTGGCTGCGCTCCAAGACCTGTTGCGGGTTGGGGCCGCCGGTGCTGGGGGTGTCCAGCTCGCCCTGGTCTTCGATCCGCGACTCCAGGCTCAAGACCTGGCCACGCGAGGCGTCTTCGACCAGTCGCATGTATTCGGGCAGCGGCAGCTCCATCGCTTCGGCCACTTCACTGGCGCTGGCCGCACGGCCGCTGCTCTGCTCAAGCCGGCGGATGGTGGCAGCGGCATCGCGGGCGCGGCGGTGCACCGAGCGCGGCACCCAGTCGCCACGGCGGATCTCGTCGATCATCGAGCCGCGGATACGGATCGATGCGTAGGTTTCAAACGAAGCGCCCTGTTCGGCGTCATAGCTGCGCGAGGCCTCGATCAGGCCCATCATGCCGGCCTGGATCAGGTCATCGACCTCGACGCTGGCGGGCAGGCGCGCGGCCAGGTGGTGGGCGATGCGGCGTACCAGGTCGGCGTGGCGGGCAATGCAGTCATTGGCCGCGTTGCGCTGGACTTCACGGTATTGGGCGGCTGCATTGTTCATGCCTTCACCTTCTGCTGGATGATGCGTTCCAGGAAGAACTCAACGCCGCCGCGCGGGGCGGTTGGGGCTTGCCAGCGCGCGGTGCGACGGGCGATTTCGTTGATGGCCAGCGAGGCTGGCGCGGAAGGATAGAGCTTGACCACCGGCTGCTGGCGCTGCACCGACAGGCGCAGCCAGTCGTCCTGCGGCACGCAGCCCAGGTAGTTCAGGGAGACATCGATCAGGAACTTCTCGCAGACCCGAACCAGCTTTTCGTACAGGGCGCGGCCTTCATTCGGGTCGCGCACCATGTTGGCGACGACCTGGATGCGGTCCACGCCGCGCTCGCGCGAGAGCACCTTGATCAGCGCGTAGGCATCGGTGATCGAGGCCGGCTCGTCGCAGACCACCACCACGGTGTCCTGGGCGGCCTGGCAGAAGGTCAGTACGCTATCGGTGATGCCGGCGGCGGTGTCGATGATCATCACATCGAGCTCGCGCTCCAGCTCGGAGAACACATTGACCAGGCCAACGTGTTCGGCCGGCTGCAGCTCGGCCATGTGCCGGCGGCCCGAGGCGGCGGGCACGACCAGCACGCCGTTCGGGCCTTCGATGATGACTTCTTCCAGCGTGGCGCGTCCGGCGACCAGGTCGGCCAGGGTGTGCTTGGGCTGCAGGCCCAGCACCACGTCGATGTTGGCCAGGCCCAGGTCGGCGTCGAGCAGCAGGGTACGTTTGCCCATGCCTGCCAGTGCCACGGCCAGATTGGCCGAGACATTGGTTTTACCTACACCACCCTTGCCGCCAGTGACCGCGATGGTGCGTACCGGGCCGGCGGGTTCGTGCCGGGTTGCCGACAGCGGGAAGGTGTTGGTCAGCTTGGCGTACTCACGCGACTGCATTGTTCAACTCCGTGTTGCAGGGCATATCGGCCGCGCGGCGCAAATCTTCAAGGCGGAGTACAAGATTTGCGGCAGAGGCCCGATAAAGGTCTTCCGGGACGTCCTGGCCGTCGGTCACCCAGGTGATCGGCAGGCGGTGATCGGCCGCCACCGACAGGGCAGAACCGAAGCGGCCGGTCTCGTCCAGCTTGGTCAGCACCACGCCCTGCGGGTTGGCGGCGCTGAAGCGGCGCACCACTTCGTCCATGTCCTGGAAGGCGGTATTGGCCGGCAGCACCAGCAGGGTGCGGATCTGGCCGGCGGCGCGCAGCCACTGCAGCTGGGCGGTGAGGGCGCGGTCGCGCTGGCCCAGGCCGGCGGTATCGATCAGCACCAGTTTGTAGTCGGCCAGCTTCTGCAGCAGCTGGTTGAGGTCGGTGCCGCTATTGGCCTCGTGCACGGCGATGCCGAGCTGGCGGCCGAAGCCGTACAGCTGCTCGCGGGCGCCGATGCGCTGGGTATCGGTGGTGACCAGGGCCACGTCGCGGGCGGCATGGGCTTCGGCGAAACGCGAGGCCAGCTTGGCGATGGTGGTGGTCTTGCCGGCACCGGTGGGGCCGACCAGGGCGATCACGCCGCCGGTTTCCATCGGGTCGACCGGGGCGATCGGCAGCTTCTTGGAGATCAGCCCCAGCATCAGCCCGCGGGCGCGGCTGGGGTCGATGTCGGCCGGGATCTGGGTGGCGACGTCGCGGGCCAGGCCGGCGTCGAAACCGTATTCGTCCATCAGGTCCAGCGCATTGGCGCGCACCGCGCTGCCGCGCAGGCGCTCATCGGTGAAGCGGTTCATCTCGCGCTCGATCAGGTGGCGCATGCCGGCCACTTCCTGGCGCAGTTGGCTGAGCTGTTCGTCGTCGCGGGCGATGATCACCGGGCTGGTGGTGATCGGGTTGACCGGGGCGATGCTGGCGACCGCTGCCGGTGCGGCGGTTTCGATGGCGACGGCGACCGGGACTTCAGCCGGTTGCGGGGCTGCAGACGCAGCGATCGGTGTAGCGATCGGCGCGACCTGCTCGATTGCAGGTGCCATCGCGGCGACGGCCAGGACCGGCGCAGCATGAATTGCAGGGATTGCCACGGCGGCGGCCGGTTGCAGCAGGGCCAGCTCCGGCTCCGGCGGATCGATGACAAAGCGTGCGCGCTCGATCGGAGCAGGTGGCTCGATGGTGACGGCAGCGATGGCGTCGGCGAAGCTGGCCTGCTGGGTGACAGCGGGTACGGCCGCCAGCGGCGCGACCGCAGCGGCGCTGCCGGCCGGACGGAACGCAGGCACGATCGGCAGTTCGTCGGCGCTGGCCGGCTGGGTGGCAAACAAGGTCTGCGGGGCTGGCGCGCGGGGAGCGACTGGTTCAACCTCGGCCGACTTGAGCAGGCCGGCGAAGCGGCTGCCCGGTGCCAGCTCGATGCTGTTGTCGATGGAGCGACCGGTGGCGCCAACCGCCGAACGTGCCAGGGCGGCGACGGCCGAGGTAGTGGCGGTGACCGGTTCCGGTTCCGGTGCCTTGCGGCGGGTCATCGCGGCCATGATGGCTTCGGCGGCGCTGCGCGGCTTGGCCGGGGCCGGCGGTGCCGGGCGGCTGGCTTCCAGTGCCTGCTTCACTGCGGTCTCGTCGTAGTGCGCGGCAGCCACGATCTCCACACCTTCCTCGATCCGGCGGTTGGACAGGATCACGGCATCGGGGCCGTGTTCCTTGCGCACGAGGTTCATGGCGGTGCGCATGTCAGCGGCGACGAAACGTTTGATCTTCATGCTTTGGTACCGGGAGTGAGGCTGCGGCGAAGGAGTGGCGTTGGCGATGTCGAACATGGCGTGGCGGGCTCCTTCTTGCGGAATGGGTGCGGTGCAGCAGGTGTCTGGTTTCCGTCACCGGCATTGCTGACGGTGTCGGTTTTTGGGCTGCCTCAGCTGATCGTGCCGACCAGCTTCAGGCGTTTGTCTTCCGGCACTTCGCTGTAGGCCAGGACCGACAGCGAGGGAACGCTGTGGCGGACCAGGCGCGCCAGCGCGGCGCGGACCGGGGCCGGTACCAGCACTACAGCCGGCTCGTTGCGGGCCTCCTGCTTGCCGACGCAGTCGGCAAGGCTTTGGTGGAGGCGTTCGGCGAGACCAGGTTCCAGTGCGGCGCCATTGCCTTGTGTTGACTCCTGCAAGACGCGTTCCAATTGCGGGTTGAGGGTGAACACCGGCAGCTCCGGCGAGGAGCCGGCGATTTCCTGCACGATGAAGCGGCCCAGCGCACCGCGTACCGAGGCGGTAAGCGCAGCGGGGTCCTGGGTGACCGGTGCGGCTTCAACCAGCGCTTCGGCGATCTTGCGCAGCTGGCGGATCGGGATGCGCTCAATCAGCAGGTTCTGCAGCACCCGGGCCACGGTGGACAGCGGCAGCGCCTTGGGCGAGAGGTCTTCGGCCAGCTTGGGCGCGCTCTTGGCCAGGGTCGCCAGCAGCTGCTGGACTTCTTCATGGCCGAGCAGTTCCGGCGCGTGCTCGCGGATCAGGTGCGACAGGTGGGTGGCGACCACGGTGGCGGGATCGACCACGGTGTAACCCAGCGACTCGGCATGGGCGCGCTGGTGCGGTTGGATCCAGGTGGCGTCCAGGCCGAACGCCGGGTCCTTGCCGGCAATGCCTTCCAGCGTGCCCATGGCGCTGCCCGGGTCCAACGCCAGCTCGCGGTCCGGATGGATGTCGGCGGTGCTGACCGGCACGCCGTGGATCAGCAGGCGGTAATGGGTGGCGGGCAGCTCCAGGTTGTCGCGGATATGGACCGGCGGAATCAGGAAGCCCAGGTCCTGGGTGAGCTTGCGGCGCACGCCCTTGATGCGTGTCATCAACTCGCCGCCCTGGGCCTTGTCGACCAGCGGAATCAGCCGGTAGCCGACTTCCAGGCCCAGCGGATCGACCGGGCGCAGTTCGTCCCAGGTCAGTTCGGCGGTGGGGGCCGGCTGCGGCTGGCCGAGGGCGTTCAGGCCGCCTTCGCTGGCCGTGGTGTCGGCGGCGGAGGTCTTGGCGGCCGCGCTGGTTTCGCGTTTCCACAATTTCCAGGCGATGAAGCCGAGGATGGCGGCCAAGCTGAGGAAGGCCAGGTTCGGCATGCCCGGTACCAGACCGACGAGACCGATGATGCCGGCGGTGATGGCCAGGGCACGGTACTGGCCGAACACCTGGCCCATCATCGCTTCGCTCATGTCCTGCGAGCGCGAGGCGCGGGTGACCAGCATGGCCACGGCGCTGGAAACCAGCAATGCCGGCAGCTGTGCCACCAGGCCGTCACCGATCGACAGCAGCGTATAGGTGGCCGCTGCGTCGCCGAACGGCATGCCGTGCTGCAGTACACCCACGGCCAGGCCGCCGAGCATGTTGATGAAAAGGATCAGGATGCCGGCGATGGCGTCGCCGCGGATGAATTTGCTGGCGCCGTCCATTGCGCCGTAGAAGTCGGCTTCCTCGCGGACTTCTTCACGGCGGACCTTGGCTTCCTCGCGCGTCAGCAAACCGGCGTTGAGGTCGGCGTCGATCGCCATCTGCTTGCCGGGCATGGCGTCCAGGATGAAGCGGGCGGTCACTTCCGACACGCGTCCGGCACCCTTGGTGATGACCACGAAATTGATGATGGTCAGGATCGCGAACACCACGATGCCGACGGCGTAGTTGCCGCCGATGACGAATTCACCGAAGGCGGCGATCACCTTGCCCGCGGCCTCATGGCCGTCCTGGCCATTGAGCAGGATGACGCGGGTGGAGGCCACGTTCAGCGCCAGCCGCAGCATGGTGGTGACCAGCAGCACGATCGGAAAGATGGTGAAATCCAGTGGCCGCTTCACGTACACGACGGCCAGCAGCACCAGCATGGAGATGGCGATGTTCAGGGTGAACAGGGCATCCAGCACCGGCGCGGCCAGCGGCACCACCACCATTGCCAGCAGGGCCAGCACGATCAATGGCGCGCCAAGCCCGTGGCGCAGCATGTCCAGCACGCGGCGTGCGGAGAAACCCGAGGTCTGGGCGTTCATCGGGTGCCTCCCTTGCCGAACTCGTCAATATCGATGGGTGCCATCTGCGGCATCGGGCCCGTGCGCCATTGGCGCAGCTGGTAGACGTAGGACAGGACCAGGGCAACAGCCGAATACAGTCTCACGGGGATTTCCTTGCCGAGTTGGCTTTCCCGATACAAGGCGCGTGCCAAAGGCGGTGACGAGACGACGGCGACCTTGTTGCCGTCGGCTACCTGGCGGATGCGCAGGGCCAGTTCGTCGACGCCGCGGGCGACCACGGTGGGGGCGCTCATGCGTCCGCTCTCGTACTTCAGGGCGACCGCATAGTGGGTGGGGTTGACCAGCACCACGTCGGCGGTGGGCACGGCTTCCATCATCCGCCGCTGTGACAGCTGCATCTGCATCTGCCGGATGCGACCCTTGACCTCAGGGCTGCCCTCACTTTCCTTCATCTCACGGCGCAGCTCCTCGCGGGTCATCTTCAGCTTTCGCAGCCAGTTCCACTTCTGGTAGGGCGCGTCGATGGCGGCGAGCAGGGCCATGGCACCCGCGGTGGCCAGCAGCAGCTTGAGGGTGAAGCCCAGTCCGCGGCCAATGGCGCTCTCCAGTGGCAGGTGCAGCAGCCCGCGCAGGCCGTCTGCACCTTGCCAGATGCACAGGCCGGCGGCCGTGCCGACGAAGGCCACGCGCAGCATCGATTTGACCAGCTCGGCCAACGCTTCGGCGCCGACCAGGCGCTTGATCCCGGTCAGCGGGTTCATGCGCTTGAGATCGGGCATCAGCGCTTTGTTGGAGAACTGCAGCCCGCCCATCAAGGCCGGGGCAATCATGCCGGCCGCCAGGCACACCACGATCAGTGGACTGAAGGCCAGCATCAGCTTGAGCAGCATCCAGCCGGCGTGGCCGAACAAGGCGTTCGGGGTATTGAGCAGCCCGACCTCAGGCGACAGCGCAGCCTTCATCCATTGCCGGGCCGAGCTGCCCATGGAGCCGGCCATGGCATACAGCGCCAGCACGGCGGCGACGAACACCGCGGCGGTCGCCAGCTCGCGCGAACGCGGGATATTGCCTTGCTCGCGGGCTTCGCGCAGGCGTTTTTCGGTGGGGAGTTCGGTTTTTTCCCCGGCCTGTTCGTTCTCGGACATTGCATGGCATGGAAGGAGGGTTCTTCCATGGCCGTGCAAAAATCATTCCAAAATGGGCTTTGGTAGTGCCGAGCCATGCTCGGCAAGGGCTCTACCGGTAAATCCCCATGCCGAGCATGGCTCGGCACTACAGGTTTGGGTTCATGGGTAATGCCTCTGCCGAGCATGGCTCGGCACTACGGGGCTACTCCTGGTTGGTGTTGAACGAAGCCAGCCGTGCTTCCAGTGCCGCATGCTGGGCGTCGCCGCCGTGCAGGCGCATGAAGTTCTCCGCACTGACCGGGCGGCCGAGCAGGTAGCCCTGCAGGTGATCGCAGCCAAGCCGTTCCACATAGGAGCGTTGCCCCTGGGTCTCGATGCCCTCGGCGACGATCTCCATGTTCAGCGCGTGCCCAAGGGCGACGATGGCCGAGACGATCACCACGTCCTCGTCGCTTTCTTCCAACGCCAACACGAAGGCGCGGTCGATCTTGATCTCGGTGGCGGGCAAGCGCTTCAGGTGCAACAGGCTGGACACACCGATGCCGAAATCGTCGATGGATATGCCGACGCCGAGCGCGGCGACGCTGCGCAGCACCGCGATGGCATTGTCGGTGTCGCGCATCACCGCGCCTTCGCTGATCTCGAGAATCAGGCGCGAAGGCTCAAGATCGTTGCGTTCCAGCGCGTTGCGCACATCCTCGATCAGCTTCGGCGAGCCCAGCTGGCGCCCCGACAGGTTGACCGCCACCCGCCACTCGCTGTTGCCGGCATCCTGCCAGCAACGCATCTGCCGGCAGGCTTCGTCCAGCACCCAGTTGCCGATCACGTCCATCAGGCCGCTCTGTTCGGTCAGCCGGATGATGCGTTCGGCCGGGACATAGCCGTGTTCGGGATGACGCCAGCGGATAAGCGCCTCGGCACCGCTGATGCGGCCGCTGTTGGCGTGCACGCGCGGCTGGTAGTGCAGTGACAGCTGAGCCGTGCCCAGGGCCTTGCGCAGGTCTTCCAGCAGACGCCGGTCCTGCTCGACGTTGTCGTTCATCCAATCGGCGAACACCGCATGCGTGTTGCGCCCGGATTGCCTGGCATAGGCCATGGCGGTCTCGGCCATGGCGATCAGCTGCGCGGCGGTTTTGCCGACCTGCGGGTGCTCGACGATGCCCAGGCTGGCGGTGATGCGCAGCTCACGCCCACCAACGCGCACGGAATTGACCGCCATCATGATGCGGTCGGCCAGCGAGTCCAGTTCCTCGGCATGCCTGAGTTGGGTAGCGATGACGAACTGGTCGCCACCAAGGCGGCCGACCAGGTCGTCGGCTGGAAGCAGCTGACGCAGGCGTTCGCCGATGTCGACCAGGGCGGCATCGCCGGTCTGCGAGCCAAATGCGCCATTGATATGGCGAAAGCCATCCAGGTCAATGGACATCACCACGAACGGTTGTTTGCCCTGCAACAGTTGTTCGATGCGCTCATGCGAGAGCTGGCGGTTGGGCAGGCGGGTCAGCGAGTCGTGCTGGCTGGCATGGAACAGTTCCTTGCGGGCATCGTCCAGCGACGCTGCCAGCATCGAATTGCGCAGATGCAGCAAGCGCGCCTGCATGCGCTGCTCGAACAGGGAAATGGTCAGTACCACGCCCATCACGCCAACGGTCAGCAGCACCACGCAGGCAGCCAGCCATTCGGTGGGAACGCCGCCGGTGGTGGCCGCGGTGCAGACGGAATTGGCGGGGAAGCGTGCCGCCGCCATGCCGGTGTAGTGCATGCCGACGATGGCCAGGCCCATCACCGCGGCCGCGATCAGGCGCGGTGGCAACGCATGTTCGACCGTGCGCAGGCGGAAGGCGATATACAAGGCACTCCATGAAGCAGCCACTGCGATCACGATCGAAAGCACGAACCAGACCCGGTCGTAGTCGATCTCCGGGGTCATCTTCAGCGCCGACATGCCGACGTAGTGCATCCAGGCGATGCCCAGACCCATCAACAATGCGCCCAGTGCCAGCCGCAGGTGCGGCAGGGTGGGGCGCGACACCAGCCACAGGGCGAAGATCGAGGCGGCGACCGCTACCAGCAGTGACTCCACGGTCAGCCACAGGTCGTAGCCCAGCGGGATGGGCAGGCGGAACGCCAGCATGCCGACGAAGTGCATCGACCAGATGCCCGCCCCCATGGCAACACCGCCGGCCAGCAGCCAGCGGGCGGCGGCGCGACGTGGTTGCGAGGCGGATACCCGTGAGGCCATGTCCAGCGCCGTGAACGAGGCGAGGATTGCCACGAGGATCGACAGCACGACAAACAACGGGTTGTAGCTGCCAACGAGCATCAAACCTCTCCCTAAGGTTGTCGCGCCGCGGTCGCGGAAGCGAGATGTCGTACGCGGTTCCGCATTCCCCTGCGGCCCGTGCTGTACCCCGGACTATCCACCGGTATAAGGGAACCGGCAAGAGGGCCTTCAGGCAATGTGAAATCCAAAAACGTGAGCTGTGTAGGGCGTCACATTGTTACTTGCCGCGCCGTATCAAAGGCGGTGTCGAACAGGCGCTGTACCGGCGGCCCCATTTCCCCGGCCAGCAGGGTGAGCAGTGACAGGCCGATCAGCAGGGCAACCGGCAGGCCCAGCTGCATGGGGTTGAGTGCCGGTGCCGCACGGGAAAGGACGCCAAAGACCAGGTTGATCGCCAGCATCGCCACCACCAACGGCAGCGCCAGTGACAGTGCACCCCGGAAGATCTGCAGGGCAAGGGTCGGCGCCAGCGTGGCGACCGCATGCGGATCGGGCAGGGCGGTGCCGATGGGCAGTGCCTTGTAGCTGTCCACCAGCAATGAGATCAGTGCCAGATGGCCATTGCTGGTGAAAAACAGCAGGCCGAACATCAGGTAGAACCATTGCCCGATCACGCCGGAGCTGCCGCCGCGCATCGGGTCGGCCATCTGCGCGAAGGCCAGGCCGGTGCTCTGCGCGATCATTTCGCCGGCCATGGCGCCGGCTTCGAAGATCAGCCGCAGCAGGAAGCCGATGCTGACCCCCACGGCTACCTCGCGCAGGATGCTGAGCACGGTCATCGAGTCAAAGCCGTTGAAGATCGGCACCGGCGGCAGGACCGGGGACAGTGCCACGGACAGTGCCACCGCCAGCAGCGCCCGCACCCGCGCCGGTACCGCACGGGTGCCGATCATCGGCATGGCCATCAGCATCGCGCCGATGCGCAGCATGATCCACAGGGTATTGCCGATGATGGCAAAGGCCTGCTGGCCGTCGATGACTGTCTGGGTGACCGAGTCCATCGCGCTAACCGATCAGGTGCGGAATGCGCTGGAACAACATGACGGTGAACTCGACCAGGTGACCAAGCAGCAGGCTGCCCAGCGCAAACAGCGCCGCGGTCAGGGCCGCGGCCTTGGCGACAAAGGCGATGGTCGGCTCGTTGATCTGGGTGGCGGCCTGGATGACGCCGACCACCACGCCGACGACCAGCACGACAAGTAGCAACGGACCGGCGATCCACAAGGTGGCAACCAGGCCGCCGCGGAGTTCGGTGAGGGCAAGTTCGGGACTCATGCCGGGGCAGATGCAAGAGCAGTGCCACAGCGTTGGCGGCGGGTTTTTGGCGGAGCGGCGGCGTGCTTTTGTAGGAGCGGCGTAAGCCACGAAGCCGATGGCCTACCAGATCGAGTCTGTATCACCGGCCGAACAAGTCCAGCGTCGCGGTTTACACCGCTCCCACATTCCTTGCTGCTGGCTTGTTGCGGTAGTCCTCGCCGACCGCCTGCAGGCCGGCGATCGCAAAGCGGTGCAGATGTGCCAGCAGCGGCTGCGATGGGCCTTGCGCCACTGCCTGCAACGGGCCGGGTACGTCTCGGCCGATCACGATCAACATCATGCAGGGCGCGGCGACGCTCAGCAGGCAGCGCAGCAGGGCCGGTTCAGTGGCGGGAATGCCGGAGATCTCACTGAGGATCTGCGCCACCGCCATCATCTTCGGCGGAACCGCTTCTTCCATCAGCACCTGTAGATGCGAGGAGGGCGCCAGCAGTTCGCGTGCCAGCACGCGTGGTGCCCAGGCCTCGGGTTGCTGGGCGCGCTGGACCAGGCCGGCGAGCAATTCGTACAGGCGCTGCTCCGGGTTCAGCGCGCTGCCGGCGATCCGCTGCAGGTCATCAAGATCGAGCAGCTGTCGGTGCGCTTCCAGCAGCACGGCCTGGTACAGGCCGTTGCGGCTGCCGAAGTGGTAGTTGATGGATGCCAGGTCGGCAGCGGCCAGCTGGGCCACGGCCTTGCTGGTGGTTTCGGCAAAGCCCTGTTGCGAGAACAGCTGGCCGGCCGCCTCCAGCAGGCGGGCACGGGTGGCCTCGCCGTCGGTGCGTGGTCCGCGTGGGGTGGTTTTCTGAGTGCTCATTGCGTGGCAAGTTTAGCCTTCTTCATCGCCCCGTCCGGCACTACTTTAAATTAAATTTAATTTGAATTAGGCTGTTCGGCAGATACAGTCCTGCTTGCGGAAGCGTCCTGATGAAGAAGCCCGTCCTTGTCGTGGTGGCCGCCGTTGCGTTGCTGGTCGTGCTGCTGCTGTGGTGGAGCAGCCGGGATAAGCCGGCTGGCGATGGCCTGCAGTTGCAGGGCAATGTGGACATCCGGCAGGTGTCGCTTGCCTTTGATGGCAGCGGCCGGGTGCAGGAAGTGCGGGTGGAGGAAGGCGACAAGGTCAAGGCCGGCGATGTGCTGGCCACGCTCGACACCCGCACCCTGCAACTGCAGGCAGATCAAGCCAAGGCACAGATCGAGACGCAGCGGCAGACGGTGGCGCGGCTGCACAACGGCGCGCGGCCGCAGGAAGTCGTGCAGGCCAGGAGCCAGCTGGCCGCAGCGCAGGCCGATGCAGCGCGTGCAGCGCAGGACCTGCAGCGCTTGCAGGGCGTGGCCAGCGCGACGGACGGTCGTGGTGTAAGCGCGCAGGAAATGGACCGCGCGCGTAGCGTGGCGAAAGTGGCGGCAGCGACTGCCGAACTGCAGCAACAGGCGTTGGCGCTGGTGCAGCAAGGCCCGCGCAAGGAAGACATTGCGGCAGCCGAGGCGCAATTGCAGGCGGCCGATGCCCAGCTCGCCTTGCTGCAGCACCAGATCGCGCAAGGCCAGCTGAAGGCGCCGGTGGCGGCGGTGGTGCGCTCGCGGCTGGTGGAAGTCGGCGACATGGCCGGTCCGCAACGCGCGGCGTTCGCGCTGGCGTTGACGCAGCCGAAGTGGGTACGGGTGTTTGCCAGCGAGACCGAGCTCGGTCGTATCCGCAGCGGGCAGCTTGCGCAGGTGACGAGCGATAGCCACCCCGACAAGCCGGTGACAGGCAAGGTCGGCTTCATTTCCTCGGTGGCCGAGTTCACCCCGAAGTCCGTGCAGACCGAAGAGCTGCGCACCAGCCTTGTCTACGAAGTGCGCGTGGTGGTCGAGGATCCGCAGGATCAGCTACGCATGGGTCAGCCGGTGAGCGTGCGCCTGCAGGAGACCGCGCGCTGATGGAAGCGGCGACTGCCACGGTTGTCGCGGTCGACCTGCGCAAGTGTTTTCCGGCCGCCGGTGGCGGGCAGTTGGAGGCGCTGGCCGGGATTTCCCTGCGCGTGCGCAAGGGCGAGCTGACTGCACTGGTTGGGCCGGATGGTGCCGGCAAGACCACCTTTCTGCGCATGGTTGCCGGTTTGCTGCCCGCCGATTCTGGCCAGTTGCAGGTGCTTGGCCATGACGTGGCACGGCAGCCGCAGCAGGTGCAGGATCGCATCAGCTACATGCCGCAGCGCTTTGGCCTGTATGAAGACCTCAGCGTGCAGGAGAACCTGGATCTGTACGCGGATCTGCATGGTGTGCCTGCGGACGAACGCCGTGCGCGCTTCGAACGACTGTTGCAGATGACCGACCTGGCTGCATTCAGGCAACGCCCGGCCGGCAAGTTGTCAGGTGGCATGAAGCAGAAGCTGGGCCTGGCCTGCACCCTGGTGCGTTCACCGCAGCTGTTGCTGCTGGACGAGCCCAGTGTCGGCGTGGACCCACTGTCGCGGCGCGAACTGTGGAAGATCATCCAGCAGCTGGTGCAGGAGGAGCAGCTCAGCGTGCTGGTCAGCACCGCTTACATGGACGAGGCTGAGCGCTGCGAGCAGATCTTCGTGCTGCATCAGGGGCGCTTGTTGGCGCAAGGCAATCCTGCCGCGCTGACTGGCAAGGCGCAGGGCCTGACCTGGTCGGTAGCGCCAGTGCCTCCGTTGCAGCCGCGTGACCTGCAGGCGCAGCTGATCGACGATAGCCGCCACGTGCTGGATGCGGTGCCACGGGCCGGCTCGGTACGTTTCATCCTGCAGCCCTCGGCAACGCCGTCGGATATCGCTGGGCTGCTGCAGGACCAATTGCCCAGCCAGCGGCCGGCTGAGTTGGAAGATGCCTTCATGATGCTGCTGCGCGCGCAGGAATCGCCAGCGTCGTTGCCGGTGGCGGAGGTCGCACCGATAGCGATCGCGCAGGATGATGCGCCGGTCATCGTGGTGCGCGATCTGGTGCGCCGCTTCGGTGATTTCACCGCCGTGGCCAGCACCAGCTTCGATGTGCACCGCGGCGAGATCTTTGGCCTGCTCGGCCCCAATGGTGCCGGCAAGACCACTACCTTCCGCATGCTCTGCGGTCTGTTGCCGGCCAGCAGTGGGCATCTGGAAGTGGCTGGTCTGAATCTGCGCACTGCCCGAGCCCAGGCCCGCGCACGCATTGGCTATGTCTCACAGAAATTCGCCCTCTACGCCAACCTCACAGTACGCGAGAACCTGGAGTTCTTCGGTGGTGCCTACGGCCTTGGCGGCACGCAACTGCGCGGGCGTGTTGCCGATGCCATCAAACGCTTCGACCTGCAGGCGGATGCCCGCAGTGGCGACTTGCCTGCAGGCTACAAACAGCGACTGGCAATGGCGGTGGGCTTGCTGCATGCGCCGGAGATCCTGTTCCTGGATGAACCGACCAGCGGCATCGACCCACTGGCGCGGCGCGCTTTCTGGCGCACCATCACCGGGCTGGCGCAGCAGGGCGTGACCATCATCGTCACCACCCATTTCATGGAGGAAGCGGAATACTGCGATCGCATCGCCATCCAGGACGCCGGTGAACTGTTGGCCCTGGGAACGCCGCAGCAGGTGCGCGAGCAGGCCGGCGCTGACGGCATCGACATGAATGCCGCCTTCATTGGCATCGTCGAGCAGGGCCGCGCGCAGCGCAGTGCCGCTGCCGGTGGCAGGGCTGCGTGATGTCCGGCTTCCTGTCCCGCCTATCGGCGCTGGTGCGCAAGGAGACCCGGCAGATGCTGCGTGAACGCAGCAGTCTTGCGGTGGGCCTGTTGTTGCCGGCGGCCTTGATCCTGCTGTTTGGCTATGGCTTGTCGTTCGATGTCAGCAACGCACCGGTAGCGGTGGTGCTGGATGAGCGCTCGCCGTCCACGCAGTCGCTGGTTGCCGGGCTGCAGGGCTCGCCGTATCTGGCGCCGGTGCAGGTCGGCGACATGACTGCCGCGGTGGCCTTGATGCGGCAAGGCAAGGTTGGCGGCATCGTGCATGTGCCGGTGGACTTCAGCCGGCGCAGGGCTGAGGGCAATGCGCAGGTGCAGCTGATCCTCAACGGCGTGGATGCCAACACCGCGCGTACGCTGGAAGGCTACGTGGGCGGCGCGCTGGCGACGCA
Source organism: Stenotrophomonas sp. STEN029 (assembly GCF_056760015.1). Classification (NCBI taxonomy): domain Bacteria; kingdom Pseudomonadati; phylum Pseudomonadota; class Gammaproteobacteria; order Lysobacterales; family Lysobacteraceae; genus Stenotrophomonas; species Stenotrophomonas sp. STEN029. The sequence goes on from NZ_JBRREC010000054.1 coordinate 21,275, forward strand.
GCTGCAAACCACGCTTGATAGGCAAGCCGGCAGCAGTGCGGGTGGCGGTGTCAGTGTTGTCCAGCGCATGTGGTTCAACGAGGCAAGCACCAGCACCTGGTACCTGGTGCCGGGCTTGATCGTTCTGGTGATGACCTTGATCGGTGCCTTCCTGACCTCGCTGCTGGTTGCGCGCGAATGGGAGCGTGGCACCTTGGAAGCACTGTTCGTGACGCCGGTACGACCGACCGAACTGGTGCTGGCAAAGCTGCTGCCGTATCTCGGCATCGGTGCGATCAATCTGGCGATCTGCCTGCTGACTGCGCGCTTTCTGTTCGAGGTGCCGATGCGCGGCTCGTTGCTGGCGATCGTGGTCAGCTCGCTGCTCTACCTGACGGTGTCGTTGTTGCTGGGCCTGTTCATTTCCGCGCTGACACGCAACCAGTTCCAGGCCAGCCAGGTGGCACTGCTGACCAGTTTCATGCCGGCGATGATGCTGTCCGGCTTCGTATTCGACCTGCGCAACATGCCGGGCGCGGTGCAGGTCATCAGCCAGCTGCTGCCGGCCACGCATTTCATGGGGCTGATCAAGTCGCTGTTCCTGACCGGCGATAACTGGCCGCTGTTCCTGCAGAAGTCGGCCATCCTGTTGCTGTACGCGCTGTTGTTGTTTGCGGCTACCCGCTCCAAGCTGCGCAAGAGGCTGGTGTAGGCATGGACGCCATCGCGATCTATTTCAGGCGTATTGCCTTCCTGTGCAGGAAGGAGCTGATCACCCTGCTGAAAGAGCCTTCCAGTCGCGCCATGCTGTTCATGCCGGCGCTGATGCAGGCGTTGTTGTTTGGCTACGGCGCGACCTTTGATCTGCGTCATGTGCCGTACGCGGTGCTCGACCTCAGCGGTGGACAGGCGTCGACCGAGTTGCTTTCGCGGATGGATGGCGCGGGCATGTTCGAGCGCACGGCAACGTTGGCTTCATCGGCGCAGATTGCTGGCGTGATCGACGCCAACGAAGTGTTGCTGGTGATCAGCATTCCAGCTGATTTCGAGCAGCGACTGGCCGCTGGGCAAAGTGCACCGCTGCAGTTGATCATGGATGGCCGCAACTCCACCACCGCAGGTGCCGCTGCCGGCTACATCGGCTCCATCGTCGCCGATTTCAATCGGGAACAATCCAGTCGAGCGCAGTTGAACCAGACGGGTGCCGCCGGCGGGCAGGCGGTGCAGCTGGTCACACGCAGCTGGTACAACCCCAACCTGGAGTCGCGCTGGCAGCTGATGCCAGCGTTGATCGCCGCGCTGAGCATGTTGCAGACCCTGTTGATCGCAGCCTTGTCGGTGGCGCGCGAACGCGAACAGGGCACCTTCGATCAATTGCTGGTCACGCCGCTGACGCCGATGCAGATCCTGATCGGCAAGGCCTTGCCGTCGATTCTGGTGGGGCTGGTGCAGTCCACCATCATCCTGCTGATCATCCGTTTCTGGTTCCAGATCCCGATGGCCGGCTCGGTGGGCGTGTTGTACCTGGCGCTGGCGGTGTTCACGGTGGCCTCGGTAGGGATCGGCCTGTCGATCTCGGCGGTGGCTGCCAACATGCAGCAGGCGATGCTTTACACCTTCCTGTTGATCATGCCGTTGATGCTGTTGTCGGGCTTGATGACGCCGGTGGCCAACATGCCCAAGGTGCTGCAGGTGGCGACCTATGCCAATCCGCTGCGCTTCGGCATCGATCTGGTGCGACGGGTCTATCTGGAAGGGGCGGGCCTGCAGGAAGTGGGCTTCAACTTCATCCCCATGCTGGCGGTGGCGGCGATCACCTTGCCGTTGGCGGCGTGGTTGTTCCGTAATCGGCTTACCTAGGACGCGATCCATGTTTCCCCAATTGCGCTCACTGTTGAACGTGCCGCTGCTGCTGTCGCCGCTTGCTGCTGGCCTGGTGCTTGGCGGCTGCGCGGTCGGACCGGACTTCGTGCGTCCGGACACGGTGGCCCCTGCCGACTGGACGCAATGGCGGGGCGGTGACGCGTCACTGAATGCCGACGTCGGTATGCAGGCGCTGCAGCCGGCGTGGTGGACGCAGCTGTCCGACCCGACCCTGGATGAACTGCAACGACGCGCCTTGCAGGCGAGCCCGGACCTGCGCACGGCTGCCTTGCACTTCGCCCAGGCGCGGACGCAGCGGCGCACGGTTGCCGCGCAGCGCGGTGTCGATGTGAACGCATCGGCAGGCGTCAATCGCCAGCGCCAAAGCGAGAACGGCGCTGGTACGCGCATGCTCGACATCCTCAGCAATGACAGTGGCGCACTGAAACAGCTGCTGGCCGAGCCATTCAACCTCTACCAGGCCGGCTTCGATGCATCCTGGGAGCTGGACCTGTGGGGCAGGGTGCGGCGTTCGATCGAGGCGGCCGATGCCAGCGTGGCCCAGCAGGCCGCGTTGCTGGATCTGGCAAGGTTGAGTGTCAGCAGCGAGGTGGCACGCAGCTACGTGCAGTTACGTGCCGCTCAGCGCCAGATCGAACTGGCACACGAGGACATTGGCGCATTGGAAGAACGCTTGTCGTTGCTGCAGGCGCGGGTGGACGGCGGCTTGCAGGACCATCTGGATCTGGACCGTCAGCAGGCCGATCTGGCTGCGGTACGTGCGCGCTTGCCCGGTCTGCTGGCCGAGGAAGCGAGCAGCAGCAACCAAATTGCGCTATTGCTCGGCGAGCGCCCCGGCGCATTGCGCAGCCAGCTTGCAGCGCCGGTGTTTGCCGCCAGCGACGCGCTGCCGGATCTGTCGTTGGGACTGCCGTCGGAAGTGGCGCAGCGGCGCCCGGATATACGTGCCGCGCAGGCGCGCCTGCAACAGGCGACGGCCAGCATCGGTGTTGCCCAGGCGGATCTGTATCCCAGCATCCGGCTTGGTGCCAAGTTCGGCTACGAGTCGTATCTGTCCGGTGAGTTCTCGGACTGGGGCAGCCGCACCTGGTCGATTGGCCCGGTGCTGAACCTGCCACTGTTCGATCACGGCCGACGCAAAAGTGTGGTGCAGCTGCGTGAGCTGGAACAGCAGGAAGCCGCCGTGGCCTACCAGAAGACCGTGCTGCAGGCCTGGCAGGAGATCGACAATGCCTTGAACGGCTACGCCGCTGCCAAACAGCAACGCGCGCAGCTGCGTGTGCGCGAGCAGGCCACGTTGGACGCTTACAGCATCGCGCAGGCTCGCCACGATGCTGGCCTGATCGATTTCCTGGCGGTGCTGGATGCACGCAGAGGCTATCTGCAGACGCGGCGTGACCTGGTGGATGGCGAGGCCTTGCTGCGCAGCCAGTTCATCGCGCTCAACAAGGCCTTGGGCAATGCACCGCCCGCACACAGGTGACTGAAGACGCGGCTGTGGGCCAGATGGATGGCCCGTGCCCATCTGCGGCTACACTCGATCAGTTCCGGCCGTGAGGATGTCGCGACGGCCTTTCGCTGACCGAGAGTGAATTGCATGCCAGATACTTCCCGCAGGGAGCTGTTCAAAGCCGTTGCTGCCGGTGCCATGGTTGCGCCGCTGTCCGTGTTGGCGCAGCCGGCTGTCGCTGGCACCTGCGTGAGCCCACCGCCGCGCTGGGGCCAGGGGCCTGAAGGCCAGCGCATCGCTGACCTTGGAGATGGCACCTATCTCAATCCCATCGTCGCCGGGGACCATCCAGACCCGTCCATCCTCAAGGATGGCGACGATTACTACATGACCTTCTCGTCGTTCTATTCCTATCCGGGCCTGGTCATCTGGCACTCCACCGATCTGGTCAACTGGGCGCGGATCGGGCCAGCGCTGCACAAGACACTCGGCGATATTTGGGCCGTGGACCTGTGCAAGCACGACGGTCGTTACTTCATCTATCTGCCGGCCAATCCGACCGGCAAGGGCTGGTCGATCTTCGTTATCTGGGCCGACGATATCGCAGGGCCGTGGAGCGAGCCGATTGACCTGGAGATCGATGGTTGCATCGATCCGGGCCATATCGTCGGCGAGGACGGCAAGCGCTATCTGTTCGTCAACGGCATCCGCCGCGTGCGTCTGCGCGATGACGGCCTGGCCACCGAAGGCGCGTTGGCGCCTGCGTACAGCCCGTGGCGCTATCCGGACGATTGGGTCACGGAGAATTTCGCGCCCGAAGGCCCGAAACTGCTGCGCCACGGTGAGTGGTTCTATCTGATCACGGCGGTAGGCGGGACCGCCGGGCCCGTCACCGGGCACATGGTGATCGCCGCACGTTCGCGCTCCATCCATGGGCCGTGGGAGCACTGCCCGCAGAACCCGCTGGTGCGCACCCAATCAGAAGCGGAGCCTTGGTGGTCGCGAGGTCATGCAACGCTGGTGGAAGGTCCGGCTGGCGACTGGTGGATGGTCTATCACGCTTATGAGAACGGCTTCCGGACCTTGGGTCGACAGACCTTGCTTGAACCTATCGAGTGGACCGCTGACGGTTGGTTCCGGGCGCTGGGCGGGGATCTGTCGCGGCCGCTGCGCAAGCCGGCAGGTGGCAAGGCCAGCGCGGCGGGATTTGCGCTGTCTGACGACTTCTCGGCTGATCGCTTTGGCACGCAATGGGCGTTCCACAATCCGGGGCCGGACGAGCGCAAGCGTGCCTGCTATGACAATGGCGTGCTGCGACTGAAAGCCAGCGGTGCCTCGCCGATCGACAGCTCGCCTCTGACCTGTGTGGTGCCTGACCGCTCCTACGAGGTGGAGGTAACCCTGGCACCTGGCATGGGTGCGGAAGCCGGCCTGCTGCTGTTCTACAACAACAAGGCGTTCATCGGTGTCGGCTTTGACGACACCACCATCAAGAATTTCCAGTACGCCGAAGAGCTGGTTTGGGCACGGGCGCCACGCGCCGCTGGCCCGGTACGGGTGCGCTTGAGCAACAGCAACAACGTGGTGACTTTCCACTACTCACATGACGGTGGCCGCAGCTGGCAATTGCATCCGACCCGGATGGAAGTATCCGGCCTGCACCACAACGTGTTCGGTGGCTTCTTGAGCCTGAAGATCGGCATCTATGCCGCAGGACGTGGTGAAGTGGCTATCAGTGACTTTCGTTATCGGGCACTTGCCGAGAGCGCCAAAAACAGAATTTGATTGGGAAGTCGATACCGGCGCTGGTATCGGACTCTTGTGGGAGCGGCGTAAGCCGCGAAGCTGATGTTGCTCAACTCCTGCCAGCTTTGTCAGCTGATGGTGTGCGGACTTCGCGGCTTATGCCGCTCCCACAGATGAACAAACGGCCAGCATTCAGCGACGGCGCAACCAGAAATAGATCGGCAGGCCGGCTATGATCAATGCCACGCCCCACAACAGGGCCTCGCTGCCGATGCCGGCAATCGCGTACAGGCTGAAGAGCAATGCGCCAGCAGCGGCGATGCGCGAAGCAATACCGCTGCCGCGCCACAACCATGCAGCAGCACCGGCCAGGTAGGGCAGCAGGGTGGCAGCGGTCGACAGCAGCACCGAGAACTTGAACAGGTCGACCAACGAGCGGTTGTAGTTGCAGATCACCAGCACCGTGGCCAGCAGGCAGCTGACGATGACGCCGAAGACCGGTGCGCCGCGCTTGTTCTCGTGGGCAAAGGCGCGCGGCAGCACGCCATCGCGGGCGGCGGCCATCGGCAGCTGTGCTGCCAGCAGCGTCCAGCCATTCAGTGCGCCCACGCAGGAGATGGCCATCACCACGGCCAGCAGCATGCCGGCGGTTGGCCCCCACAGCGCGGCAGCGGCATCGGCCATCGGTGCGCTGGAAATGGCCAGCACATCGGCGGGCAGCAGGCCAAGTACAGTGGTGCAGGCGAGGACGGTTGCGATACCGGCGATGGCGGTACCGGCGACCGTGGCGCGGGCAACGGTGCGCGGTGCGTCATCGACCGACTCGGCCGGGACCGTGGCAGCCTCCAGCCCGATCATCGCCCACAGGGTCAGCGCGACGGTGGCCGCGGCAACGCTGCCCAGCGATTCGCCGGAAGGGTTGAAGGGCACGTAGTGGCTGGTATCCACCAGCCACAGCGCAACCAGGCCGAACATCAGCAAGGGGACGACTTTCAATACAGTGGTTGCCAGCTGCAGGCGTCCGGCCTCGCGTACGCCGATAAGGTTGACGCCCGCACACAGCCACAGCGCGACAAGACCGCAGGCCGCAGCGCGAACCGGGGTCGCGGTCAGGGCCGGGAAGATGGCACCGATACTGCCGGCGAAGGCCACGGCGATCGCGGCAATCGCACACCACATTGAGATCCAATAGCTCCAGGCGACCAGAAAGCCGGGCAGCTCGCCAAAGGCGTTGCGGGCGAACACGTAGGGGCCGCCAGTCTGTGGCCAGCGCTTGGCCAGCTGGGCAAAGGTGATCGCGAGCAGCAGCGCGCCGCACAAGGTGATGCTCCAACCAATCAGCGTTGCCGCGCCGTAGGGGGCGAGGGTGGCGGGTAGCAGGAAGGTGCCCGAGCCGATCATGCTGCCCACAACCAGGGCGGTGGCGGACCAGAAGCCCAGCGGGCGACGCGAAGTAGTCATAGATACAGCAACGGCAAAGGCTCGCGCCGGAGTACGGATGCCCCGGGAGAGCGTGAGAGGAGGTGGCAGGCGCCCGTGGCGACCGCAGCAGGGTGGGGATTATGACGGTTTGCAGCCCGGACCGCGATGTGAAACCTGCCGGTAATGACCTTTGGCCCTTTCGACAGGGCACAGTAGCGCTGACGCTGGCGGCCTTGTTCCCTGCTCTGGACACCCCCGATGACCGTTCGACCGCTGGCGCTCGCCGTTTCGTTCTCCCTGGCCACCGTGCTGGCCGCCTGTTCACCGTCATCGCAGCCAGCGGCTGGTGACAGCACCGCGCAGGCGCCGCAGGCCGACAAGGCCGCGCAGCTGAACCAGCTCTACGCCGATTACTGGGAAGGCGTGCTCAAGCTGAACCCACTGCAGGCCACCTTCCAGGGCGACAACCGTTACAACGACCAGCTGCCGGACTTCGGTTCGGCCGAGTTCCGCAAGCAGAGCCACGACTTCACCCAGGAGTGGCTGGGCAAGGCCGAGAAGATCGGCGATGCCGGGCTGGCCGGGCAGGACCTGCTCAGCTACCGCATCTTCGTTGAAGAGCAGAAGCAGTCGCTGGAAGGGGAGAAATTCCCGAGCTGGATGATGCCGGTCAACCAGATGGGTTCCACCGTCAGCTATGCGGTGATGCTGGGTTCGGGCCAGGTCGCGCAGCCGTTCAAGACGGTCAAGGACTACGATAATTGGCTGGCCCGTGCGGCGCGCATTCCGGTACTGCTGGAGACTGAAAATGCCAACATGCGTGAAGGCATCAAGGCCGGCGTGGTGCAGCCGCGCGTGTTGATGGAAAAAGTGGTGCCGCAGTTCGACGAGATCATCACTGCCAAGGCCGAGGACAGCCAGTTCTGGGGCCCGATCAAGCTGCTGCCGGCCGACTTCCCGCAGGCCGACAAGGATCGCCTGACCGAAGCTTTCCGCGCGGTGATCAATGACAAGCTGATGCCGGCGATCAAGCAGCAGCGTGACTTCATCGCCAATGAATACCTGCCGGCCACCCGTGACACGGTCGGCCTGGATTCCTTGCCGGACGGCAAGGCGTGGTACGCCTTCAACGCCAAGCAGAGCACCACCACCGCGCAGACCCCCGAACAGATCCACGAGATCGGGCTGGCTGAAGTGGCCCGCATCCACGGCGAGATCCAGAAGGTGATGGCCGAGGTGGGCTTCAAGGGTTCGCTGCAGGACTTCTTCAAGTTCATGCAGAACGACAAGCAGTTCGAGTTCAAGTCCGAGCCGGAGCTGCTGGAGCATTACCGCGGGCTGGAAGCCAAGATCAACGCGAACGTGCCGAAGCTGTTCTCGCTGACCCCGAAGGCCGGTTTCGAGATCCGCCCGATCGAGGCGTTCCGTGCCAAGTCGGCCGCCGGGGGCGAGTACATGCAGCCCAGCGAAGACGGCAGCCGCCCGGGCATCTTCTACGTCAACACCTACGACCTGCCGACGCGCAAGACCTGGGATGCCGAAGACCTGTTCCTGCATGAAGCCATCCCGGGTCACCACTTCCAGCTGGCCTTGCAGCAGGAACTGAAGGGCGTGCCGGCGTTCCGTCGCTTTGGTGGCGAAACCGCCTTCATCGAAGGCTGGGGCCTGTATGCCGAAAGCCTGGGCAAGGACCTGGGCGTCTACACCGACCCGTACAGCTACTTCGGTCGCCTGCAGGGTGAGCTGTGGCGCGCAGTGCGTCTGGTGGTGGATACCGGCTTGCATTCCAAGGGCTGGACCCGCCAGCAGGTGCTGGACTACATGTTCGCCAATTCCTCGGTGAGCGAGCCGGACGCGGTTGCCGAAGCCGAGCGTTACATCGCCTGGCCGGGCCAGGCGTTGGCGTACAAGACGGGTGAGCTGAAGATCCAGGAACTGCGCAAGCGCGCGCAGGACACGCTTGGCGCCAAGTTCGACATCCGTGAGTTCCACGCCGAAGTGCTGAAGGACGGCTCGGTGCCGCTGGATGTGCTCGACGAGAAGCTCAACGCCTGGATTGCCGAGAAGTCCAAGTAAGCGGCGCAGCCGCTTACATGTAGTGCCGAGCCATGCTGGGCATGAGGGATTGCTGCAAAGAGCCAACCCCTCCCCAGCCCTCCCCTTGGCCTGCGGCCAAAGGGAGGGGGCAGGGGCGTAGTGCCGAGCCATGCTCGGCAGAGGCATTACCTCGAAAGACCAACCCTTCCCCAGTCCTCCCCTTGGCCTTTGGCCAAAGGGAGGGGCAGGGGCGTAGTGCCGAGCCATGCTCGGCAAGGGCTTCACCGGTAGAGCTTCAGCCGAGCATGGCTCGGCGCTACAGGGATTGTTTGTGGGAGCGGCCTCAGCCGCGAAGCTGGCAACAATGAAACCGCAGTAGGGCCTGCAATCAGAATGATTGCGGGCTTCGCGGCTGAAGCGATGGCGAATCGGCGCGGCCGGTGCGCTCCAGCCGGGCATGGCTCGGCGCTACGGTTGGGCTACGTAGTGTTCCAGCTGTAGGCGCTCGGACTGCCATGTTGCTGTGCCACAGTGCACGGCAACCATTTGAGCTCGCTGGCGGTCTGATCGCGGGCGTTCTTCGTTTACTTACCGCGTACCGCTGATGACTTTTATCGTATCGCTGATCCTGCCGTTGCTCGCCATTCTGTTCTGGTGGCCCGTCCATCCCTTGTCCAAACAACAACGCCGGTGGCGGACCGGTATCAGTGTGCTGCTTGCCCTGATCGGCCTGGGCTTCGCCACCTTGTGGCGGCTGGACATCTTCAGTTACACGGTCGAAGCCTGGATCCAGCTGGTATTCGGTTGGGTGCTGGTGATGTTCATGCTGGTACTGGTGTTCGTGCTGCTGCGCGAAGCCGGCTGGCTGCTGTCACGCCTGCTGCCGCGCAGCTCACGCATCGCGACGCTGTGGCATGGCGTCGGTTTCAATCAGGGTGCGGCGCTGCTGATCGTGTTGCTGGCCACGCTTGCCATCTACGACGGCCTCAAGCCACCGCAGGTACACGAGCGCGATCTGGTCGTGCCGAACCTGCCCAAGGAAATGGATGGCGTGCGCATGGCGGTTCTGGCCGACCTGCATATCAGCCCGGTCAAGCGCAGCTGGCGCACCCAGCGCATCGTCGATGCGACCTTGGCGGCGAAGCCTGATCTGATCGTTCTGCCCGGTGACATGGCCGACGGTGGTCTGGAAGACAGTGGGCGGTTCGCCGAGCCCTTGGCCCAATTGAAGGCGCCTTACGGGGTTTGGCTTGCCCCGGGCAACCATGAGTACTACTACGACTACGCTGCCTGGATGGCGCACTTCCGGCAGATGGGGTTGGGCGTGCTGGAGAACCAGACCGCGACCCTGTCGATCAATGGACGTACGTTGGCGATGTCGGGTATTGGCGATCTGGCTGCCTTGAAGCAGGCCTCGTATATGCGCGGCGGGTTACCGCCGGACATGCCCGCGGTGGTGAACGGAGGCAAGGGCAGCGATGTACACATCCTGCTCGCGCACCAGCCGAAGCAGGCGCGTGCCGCTGCGGCAACTGGCGCCATTGACCTGCAGGTATCCGGCCATACCCACGGTGGCCACATGCTGGGCTTCGATCGCTGGGTGGTGGCACCGTTCAACCACGGCTACGTGCGTGGCGAGTACCGAGTGCAGGACATGACCTTGTTCGTCAGCAGCGGCGTCGGCCAATGGGATGGCTTCACTGCGCGTCTTGGCGTGCCCTCCAGCATCGATGTGCTGGTGTTGCGTAGCCCAGCCAGGTAACCATCGGACTTGTGGGAGCGGTGTAAGCCGCGAAGCAAGCGAATCACCAGATCGCAAAGCTGCCAATAGACTGAGCAAAACCAGC
>NZ_JBRREC010000055.1:0-30815 GCF_056760015.1 Stenotrophomonas sp. STEN029
GTCCGCGCGGCCCCCGCAGACTGGCCGCGCGGCGACATACACTGCTTACTTGCCGTTACCCTCGTCCCCCGCCGGCGCCCCCCCCCCCCCCCCCCCCCCCCCCCCCACGCCGATAGAGCTTCGACTCACAGACTTGATCGACACCATGAGTGCACCCGCCCGCAAGATCTCTGCGGCCGTTATCGGCTGCCAGGGTTTGGATGTCCTGCACATGATGCGGCTGAAGGTTGCCAGTTCGTTGCTGATGGCCGAGTACATCCAGGCCGAGGTGCAGGAGTGGAGCCACCAACAGGTGGATCTGCTGGTGGCCTGTATTGATGACAGCAATGGCCAGCAATTGCTGCGGGAGGCCAGTCAGCAGGGTTTGCCGGTGCTGGCGGTCACACGCAAGGTATTGTCGGGCCTGAGCATTCCGGGCGTGGCCTACGGCGCCAGCGTCCGCGATATCTACCAGCAGCTGCGACAGCTGCTGGTGGCGTCTGACAACAGCGGCGAGCGTTACAAACCGCGCACGCTGTTCCGCAGTTTGAGTGGCAGCAAAGGCAAGCCCTGCCTGCTGCACATGGGCCTGGTCAAGCTGCTGATCGATGCCACGCATACGCGGGCTACCCTGCTGCGTGATCTGCCCTATGAGAACTTCCTGAAGGCCGCCGCCGAGCCGGGCTGGACCCTGTCGCAGCTCGGCAGCGCCGAGGCCGTGGATGAATGCATGGCCGATGCGGTCAGCACCCATGCCTTCGAGGATTTCTGTTGGCAGGCGGCGGCACGCTCGCCGGAGCCGCTGCTGCAACGGGAGACCGCAAACCCATGCCAGCTGCGCGGCTGGCCGGAGGTCGAGACCGGCAAGTTGCCGGTGCAATGGCTGTTGCCGATGGCGGCGATGATGCGGCGGCCGTGGCAGCCGGGCGAACTGGCGCAGGCCACCGGCACGTCATTGGATGATATTGCCCGTATCATGGCCGCGGCGGCCTGTACCGGGCTGCTTGATGGCAGCGGCAGCGGGGCTGCACCCGCGCAGGGTTCCGGCAACAAGGTGTCCGGTTTCTTCACACGTATCGCCAAGCGATTCGGGCTCAATTTTTCCAAGGGGCTTCAGGTCTGACGGCTATGGCAACCAAGTTGGTTTTTGTCGGTGAAATGGGTGCGGGTAAAACGACTGCGATCCGGTCGATCTCGGACATGGAACCGATCAGTACGGAAATGCCGATCAGCGACGAAGCAGCGCTGGAAGCATTCGAGGATAAATCGCATACGACGGTGGCGCTGGATTACAGCTCCATTGAACTGGGCGATGGTGAGTTGCTGCACGTCTATGGCGTGCCGGGCCAGGCCTACCTGGATTTCATGTGGCCGATCGTGGCGGAAGGCGCAATTGGCGTGATCGTACTTGTGAGCGCACTCAACCCGCGCGCGCTGCCAAGTACGTTGACACTGCTGGAGCGTTTCCGTGCGTTGGCACCGGATGCCTGCTTTGCCGTGGGTGTGACCTGCCAGGACCGCCAGCCTGATTTCAGCTTCGGCGATTTCCGCAATGCCCTTACCGGCGAAGGCCATCGCTTGCCGGTGATGTGGGTGGACGCCCGCGAGACCAGCCAGGTCGATTTCCTGATCAAGGCCTTGCTGTCCTGCCGCTACGCCGAAGCGATTGCCTGAGCTGTCCATTGCAGGAGCGGCGTCGGGTTGTAGGAGCGGCGTAAGCCGCGAAGCCGGTGAGCTGTCAGGCGTGGCGCTTGTAAAGCCCCTGCCGAGCATGGCTCGGCACTACAGCCAGCCGTGCCCTACGCCTCCGGCAACACCTTGCCCGGATTGAGGATGCCGTCCGGGTCCAGCGCCTGCTTGATCGCGCGCATCGTCGCCAGGGTGCCTGCTGAAAATGCCTGCGCCATGAAATCGCGCTTGGCCAGGCCAATGCCATGCTCACCCGACAAGGTGCCGCCCATCTGCAGCGCCAATGCAAATACCTTGGGCAGGGCCGCATGCGCGCGCGCATTCTCGTCCGCATCATCCGGGTGATAGAGGATGTTGACGTGCAGGTTGCCGTTGCCGGCATGGCCGAAGGTGACGATCGGCAGCCGGGCCTGTTCGGAGAGTCGCTGCACGCCTTCCACCAGCGCCGGGATCTGCGACACCGGCACCACCACGTCTTCGTTGATCTTGCCTGGCGCGATGGTTTTCAGCGCCGGTGACAGCGCGCGGCGTGCCGCCCACAACTTGTCGCGCGCGCTGCCATCGGTGGCCACATCCAGCGCCAGCATGCCGTCGCCTTCAGCCGCTTCGGCCAAGGCATTCAACAGGTAGGGCAGGGTGTCTTCATCACCGTCTGCGTCGATCAGCAACATCGCACCGGCCTCCGGTACCTGCGCACCGTTGTGACGCAGCAGCTGCAGGCTGCGGGCATCCATGAATTCCAGCGTGGTCGGCGTCACCGGTTGTGCCATCACCCGCGATACGGCAGCGGCAGCCGCTTCGGCATCGCGGTACAGCACGCGCAGGCCGGCCTGGCTGCGCGGGCGAGGGGTCAGCTTGAGTGTGGCTTCGACGATCAGCGCCAGCGTGCCTTCGCTGCCAACCAGCAGATGGGTGAGGTCGTAGCCGGTGGAATCCTTGGTGTAGGGGCCGCCGCACTGGATCAATTCACCTGTGCCGGTGACCGCGACCAGGCCAAGTACGTTGTCGCGGCTGGTGCCGTACTTCACCGCGCGTGGGCCGCCAGCATTGCAGGCCAGGTTGCCGCCGATGCTGCAGATATCCGCACTGGAAGGATCCGGCGGCCAGAACAGGCCGTGCGGCATCAGTGCCTGTTGCAGATCGCCGTTGAGTACGCCGGGTTCGACCACCGCGCAGCGATCGCCGGGTTGTATCGCAACGATGCGGTTCATGCGTGCGAACGACAGCACGATGCCGCCAGCCGTGGGTACCGCAGCGCCGGTGGTGCCGGTGCCGGTGCCGCGACCGACCAGCGGCACGCCGTGTTCGCGGCAGGCGCGGACGATGGCTTGAACCTGTTCGCGTGTGCTTGGCAGGGCCACGCCTTGTGGCAAGGCATGGCGCCAGGAGTTGTCCTGCGCATGGGCTGCGAGCGAGGTGGCGTCGGTGCGCCAGCCATCGCCCAGCAGCTGTGCCAGGGTGTGCTTGAATGCGTCGGAAAGGGCGGTGTTCACCCGTCCATTCTAGGCCGTGTCATCCGCTGCTGCCGGTCTTGGTGTTCTGCGCTGGCCGCGTGCGTACATGTTCGGGCAGCAGGGCCAGCACCTGCTCAAGGATCCCCGGTAGCGACTCTTCCGAATAACCGCGATGGACGGCGCTGATGCGGCCATCCTGGTCCAGCACGAACATCAGGGGGATGGCCTGTACCCCATAGGCCTCGGCAGCCTTGCCCTTGCTGTCGAGTACGTATTCAAGGTCGAGCTTCCTGTTGCGGCGGGCAAAGTCCACCACCTGCGCGCGCGGTTCGTTCCAGTTCACTGCGATGACCTCCAGTGCGTCCTTGCCAACCACGCTCTGCAGGTGCGCCAGCACGGGTAGTTCGCGCATGCAGGGGCCACACCAGCTCGCCCAGAAGGTCATGATGACCACCTTGCCGCGACGTTGCTGCAGGTCGACCAGTTCGCCAGGCAGGTTCTTGCCGAGTGCGATCGAGGGCGGGAACTCGCCGGCGGCAGGAACTCCAGCGGTGGCGAATGATGGGATGGACAGCAGTAACAGGCAGCAGGACAACAGCAGTCTTGAAGACTGCAGCAGGCGATAGCGCATGGTTTCCCCGTGTGGCTCAGTCGTCGGCGCGGCGGCGCCAACCCTGCGGCGATTGAACCATCTTCCAGCCGATCACCGCCACCAGCAACGGCAGCCATACCCAGCGCAGCTCCGACAGCACCGTCTGCAAGCCGCGCGCGCTGAAGAAGTTGTTGGCGAACGGGGATACGCGGATGGGCCGCCACGGGGCGAACAGACGCTGGTCACTCCATGGCCACCACAGCGCTACACCGAGGCCGCCGGAGGTCAGGGCGTCCAACAACGGATGCGACAGCGCGCAGATGAAGACGAATGCAAACGCCTGCACGCGGCTCGCACGCAGTGCCTTGGCAAAGGCAATGGCCAGGGCCGCCAACAGCGTGGCGAACAACAGCGAGTGGCTGGCACCGCGATGACCAAAGCTGTCGGCGTAGGGGATATGCAGGGCGAAGGCCAGTACGTCGGCATCGGGCAGCATTGCCGCGGCAACGCCCGCGCCCAACAGGCGCGTGGAAATACGTCCGCGCTCGCTGGCGCACCACAGTGCAAGTGGGATCGCGGCGTGGGTGAATATGCTTGGCATCAGCAGTCGTCGACGCGGAAGGCGTCGCGTATCCAGTTCAGGCGCGGCGGCTCGCCACTGGCTTCGACCACATCGAAGCGGCAGGGGCTGTTGGCCAGCGCGGGGTGTTGGTTGAGGTAGAGCTGGGCGGCGCGGACCAGCTTGCGGCGCTTGCTGGCATCGATGGAGGCAGCGCCGCCACCAAACTGGGCTGAGCGGCGGTAACGCACTTCGACAAAGACCAGGCTGGCTGCTTCGCGGTCGTACATCACCAGGTCAAGCTCACCGCCGCGAAAGCGCACATTGCTTGCCCTCCATTGCAAGCCAGCGTTCTGCAGCAGTGCACGGGCAGCGGTTTCCACCGCTGCGCCGCGTTCGTTCTGCTCAGCGGCCATCACCGATGGCGACCGGGCGGCCCGTGCTGAAGGTCGACCAGGCCGGCGTGCGCAGCACGTTGCCGAAACCGTCCAGGTGCAGGGTGCCGGTGGCACCGCTGAGGCCGCCGCTGGTGCTGTTGGCCAGCTTCTCCATGTAGGCGGTGATCTTCCATGCGTCGTAGCCGAAGGCGAACAGGCGGCTGGCACCACCGCGTGCGGTGGGTAACGTGGCGGCAACTGCCGCCGCCGCCGGCAGGCCGGCAACGCCGCGGCTGCTCCAGGCCTCGGTCGGGAAGGCGATGCCATCCAGGGCGACGTCGTCTTCGGCCTTGCCGGTGCCTGCGGTCAGCTGCGAGGTGCCGACACGGCTGACGCCGCCCAAGCCGGCCAGGGCAAGCTGCGGCGCCAGTACGCGCGCCTGGTTGCCCTTGACCGCGAGCAGGATCGCGTCGACGCCGGTTGCCTGGCGCAGCTGTGCGGTGATGTCGGCCGGCACGTCGCCGACAGTGATGGTCGCGGCGATCTTGCCGCCGCGCTCACTGAAACGTTCCTTGAAGGCACCGCTGGAACGACGACCGGCGTCGTCACTGCTGGCGATCACCAGCACATTGCGGCGCTCGCGGCCGAGCAGGTACTCGGCGGCCATCAGGCCGTCGTCTTCCGGGGCCAGCGAGAATGCGGCGTTGCCCGGCGGCGGTGCGTCCTTGCCGCGATTCAGGGCAAGCAGGGGCACCGGCAGCTCGCTGCGGTGGAACAGCGCGTCCACTTCGTCGCGGCCGAGCGGGCCGACAATGAAGTCGACGCCGTTGCCGACCGCCTTGTCATAGGCCGCGCCGGCACCGCTGGCGGTGCCCTTGGTGTCAATGAAGTCGATTGACGGGCGGCGACGGCTTTCGCCGTAGTACGCGGCCAGCAGACCATCACGAACCGAAGCACCGGCGGCGGCCAGGTTGCCGCTGAGCGGCAACAGCACCGCCATCTTCACCGGCGGGCGGTAGCCGTCGGCATCCGCGGCCGGGCGCTTGCTGGTATCCAGCGAGGCGGTGTCGCGGTCGAACGGACGCGGCAGCGGCAGGCCACGGCCGATCAGGGCGCGGCCGGCGTGGTTGTAAAGCGGATCACCGACCGGCAGCGCGGCGGCGCGGCTGCTCAGGGTGGCGTCGTTCAGGCCGGCCAGCAGGCGGGTGATGGCGCGCTGGTTGTCATTGCGCTCGCTGCCGCTGAGCAGGGCGCCGGCACGGGCGCGCTCGGCAGCCGCGGCGAAGGCATCGCCGGTGGCTTCCAGCGCCTGCGCGCGGGCCAGGTACCAGCGTGCCTGCAGTGGCGCCGGCAGCGCTGCCGGATTCTCGGTCAATACCTGCAGCACGGTGGCCGGCTGCTTGTCGCCCAGCGCCAGCTCGGCCTGCAACAGGTTGAACCGCTGGCGGGTGGCGCCAGACAGCTGGCGCGGCTGCACCTGTGCCATCAGCATGCGCGCACGCGCGCTGTCACCGGCTTCCTGCCAGGCAAAGGCGGCATCGGCCAGCAAGGGGCTCTTGGCGGCGCCACGTACCAGTGCGGCCTGGGCTTCCAGTTGCTGTGCGGCGTCGCGCGGTTTGCCTTGTTCAAGCAGGGCGATGGCGGCCTGCTGGGCGGGGGAGCTGGTCGGCGCTACGCTGGTGGTGGCGCAGCCGACGAACAGCAGCATCGACAGTGACAGGGCGGAAATCCGTGCGGCTGGCTTGTTCATTTGAGGTCCGTTCGACAGGGCGCGGCAGTGCCGGGCGGGGGAAACGGTACGATTCTACCCTTGGCCCACGGAAATACCGATGATGAGTACTGCTGCTGCCACCTTGTATGTCGTTGCCACGCCGATTGGCAACCTTGGCGATCTGAGCCCGCGTGCACAGGAGGTGCTGCGTTCGGTGGCCGCCATCTGCGCGGAAGACACCCGTCATACCGGTCAGCTGTTATCGCATTTCGGCATCAGCAAACCCTTGGTGGCGCTGCACGACCACAACGAAGAAGCGATGGCCGAACGCATCGTGGCGCGCCTGCTGGGCGGTGAGTCGTTGGCGGTGGTCAGCGATGCCGGCACGCCGCTGGTCAGCGACCCGGGCTTCCGTCTGGTGCGCGCGGCGCGTGTGGCCGGGGTCAAGGTCAGCCCAATCCCAGGCGCCTGCGCGGCAATTGCCGCCCTGAGCGTGGCCGGGTTGCCCAGTGATCGCTTTGTATTTGAAGGTTTCCTGCCGGCCAAGGGCGCGGCCCGACGTGAGCGCCTGAACAAGCTGGCGGCCGAGACCGGTACTTTGGTGTTCTATGAGTCCTCGCACCGAATCGCCGAATCACTGACTGACATGGCGGCGGCCTTTGGTGGTGAACGTCCGGCGGTGGTGGCGCGCGAATTGACCAAACTGTTCGAAACCGTGCTCGATGGCAGCCTGGAGCAACTGCTGGACAAGGTGCTGGCCGACGATAACCAGCGCAAGGGCGAGTTCGTGGTGATGGTGCAGGGCGCCGGCGACGACGAGGAAGCAAAAGTTGCCGAGGGACGCCGCTTGTACGCCAAATTGAACGAGCACCTGCCGCCTTCCACAGCTGCCAAGCTGGCGGCCGAACTGAGCGGCGCGCCGCGCAAGGCTTTGTATGGACAGGGCAGCAACGACTGAGGCGATGTGGGCGGCGGCCGATGCTGCCAGCCTGCGCCAGCAACTGGACCTGCGCGAGCACCCGCTGGCGGGTGGCACTGGCGGCGAGATCAAGACCCAGCGCGAGCGCTGGATGATGGTGCGCTGGTTGACCGCCTGGGCATCGGAACTGGTCTATCCGCTGCGGGTGCGTAAACGCGAAAGCCCGGACTTCATGTTGGACACGGGTAATGAGCGGGTCGGCGTGGAATGCATGGAAGTGGTGCCTGAGGCCTTCAAGCAGGTGCAGGCCAAGTTGAACGGCATCAACTCCGGCTGGGTGCGGCCGGTGCCGCAGCATCGCGCCGAGGAGGCGCGGGCCGAATGGGATAGTCCGCTGCTGCGGCAGTTGCTGGCTGACACCTATGAGGGCAGTCCATGGGCGGGCGATGAGCCCGAGCGGCTGTGGGTGGAAGTGATGCGCTGGGCAGTGGAGAAGAAGCGCCAAGTCCTGCACAAGCCGGGCTATGCGCGGCAATCGCGCAATGTGTTGCTGCTGTACGACAATTGGCCGTTGCCGGCAGTGGCTTTCGTCGAAGATGCCGATCCCGCAGTGCTGCGCAGCTGGGCTCTGGCCGCCCTGGATGAATTGTCACGGCAGTTGCTGGGCAGCGGCGCGCACGCGGACTTCCAGCAGATCGACATCCTGCATGAAGGTTGGTTGCTCTCATTCACGCATGACGGCGTGCGACCGCTGCGTTACCGGATGCTTGCAGCTGAATGAAATGATCGGCCGGTGTGGTGCTGGACGTGCGACAATACGCGCGGCGGAGTCGGCCAGACAGTCGCGTCATTCCTTCGGGAATGCCGAGGAAAGTCCGGGCTCCACAGGGCAAGGTGCCAGGTAACGCCTGGGCGGCGCGAGCCGACGGAAAGTGCAACAGAAAGATACCGCCGAACGGCCTTCGGGTGCGTGGTAAGGGTGAAATGGTGCGGTAAGAGCGCACCGCGAGTCTGGTAACAGACCGGTACGGCAAACCCCACCTGGAGCAAGACCAAATAGGGACCTAATGGCGTGGCCCGCGTCGGGTCCGGGTAGGTTGCTTGAGCGTTACGGTGACGTAGCGCCTAGAGGAATGACTGTCCACGACAAAACCCGGCTTATCGGCCGGCTCCGCCGCTTTTTCTGCCCGCCGGGCAGAAAAAGCCCCAAAGTTTTGCGTGGCAAAACTTTGGGCCCCAGGCCTTTAGCCTTCCAATTCCCCGCGCCTGTCGGCGCGCCCCCTTTACTAAAGGGGGCTGTTGCTCTTCGGATTTTTTGCTTGGCTCGCTGTGCATCGTGGTGGGGAAAGTGCGGCTGTAGCTTTTGTGGCTGTGGCTTTTGCTCTGCTTTCGGCTCCAGTTCTAGCCCTGATTGTGATTGTGGTTGTGGCTCTTGCTCTTGCCTCTGCCTCTGGCTTTTGCTGAGGCTTTGGCTTTGGCTTTGGCTCTGGCTGTTGCTGTTGCTGTTGCTGTTGCTGTTGCCGTGGCTTTGGCCTTGGCTGTTGTTCCTGCCTTGCTGTGTTCTTTCCCTTCTCCCGCTTGCGGGGGAAGGTGCCCGTAGGGCGGATGGGGGAGCTTTTGATCTTGCTTTCGCTGTGGGTCAAAGCCAAAGCCAAAGCCAAAGCCAAAGCACCCCTCCCTAACCCTCCCCTTCGCCTGCGGCGAAAGGGAGGGGATCAAGCTGCGGCGAAAGGGGGGCTAGGAGCCAAAGCCTTCTTTCCCAATCTCCATGCGTGTCTCCCCCAGATACACGCCATCCGGGCCGAAACTGCGTTCGTGGATGAAACCGCCGCCATCATGGTCGATCGCCACGATGGTGCTGGCGCGGGTGCCATAGTCGGTTCCGCGTATGAAGGCGCTCGATAGCAATCGCTCCAACTCCAGTGGAACGCCGGTAGATGGCAGTTGAGCGTCCTGCGCCTGCTGCTCATCGGCCAGCGCCGCCCAGAGCGGCTCCAGACCGTCACTACCGGCGGCCAACCAATCCTCGAGTACGTCCATCAGGCGCCGGGTCTTGGGCCAGGGGGCATCCAGTGCGCCGTTCGACATGCCGTGCACGCCTGGCGCTAGATCCTGCCGGGCCTGCGGATGGTTGCCCAGATAGCTACAGCTTTCAGCGTCGGCGACCAATAGATTGAACGGTGCGAACTCTGGCGCCCGGCTGGCCAGGGTGTCGGCACAGTCCGTGGCCGGCTGTCCGCCAGCCAGGTAGCTGGCGATCAGCTCGCCGCGCGAAGGGCCGCCGGTGGCTGCGCTTGGGTCTCGCACATTGGTGACCACGGCGGCTTGCCCGCGCAGATTCACGCCCATCCAGCTGCCGCCGGAACGCAGGTCGCGGCCGGCGATCACGTTGTCATGGGGCCATGGCCAGCGCTGCATTGGCGCGGTGGGGCGGGCGTGGAACTCGTCACGGTTGCCGACCATGAGCAGGCGCCAATGCGGGTGGGTTTTCCAGGCGAGGGCGACAAGACACATGCACGGAGTGTGCCGTTTTGCGCGCGCGTGAGCCATACGCGGCTGAATGGCGGCTGGGCTGCGGCTCGCTTTTCACGCTGTCTCTACACCACTGAATTTCATACAAATCTCAAAATTTGAGACGAAACAGTAACTTGTGGATAAACCTTGAACAACTCTCTAAACATTGGCGCAAGCCATTGATGCGGCACGTGATTTTGTGCGCGGAAAGTTGTTGACAACCCTAGGGTCGCTGCTAAGGTGGGCATCAGAGGGAAAACCGGGTTTTTTGTGGTTTTTCGTGGTTCAATGACTTCCCAAGCAAAACGAACGAACGGGTGCCGCAGGCGTGTTCCAGGGTGAGACTGCCATCACGGTTGACGACAAAGGACGCATGGCGGTTCCAACCGCCTATCGCGACCTGGTTGCGCGCGCCAGTGGCAATCGCCTTGTGCTGACCTACAACCCGTTCGAGGCCGGTTGCCTGTGGTTGTACTCAGAGCAGGAGTGGGAGCGGGTGCGGGACGACGTAATGGCAAAGCCCAATACCCAGCGTGTAGTGCGCACCCTGCAGCAGAAGCTTGTCGGCTCGGCCGCTCATCTGGAGTTGGATGGCAATGGCCGTATCAGCTTGCCGTCCAGTCACCGCAGCGCGGTGGGCATCGAGAAGAAAGCAGTGCTGATGGGCATGGGGGACAAGTTCGAATTGTGGAGCGAGCAAGCGCATCGCGCACTGATCCAGCAGACGTTGTCTGACGAGGATCTGGGCGATGGGCTTCTCGATCTCAAGTTGTGAGCCGGGGTGCCCGGGTGCGCGGAGGAGCGCAGGCCGGTCACCCAGCGGTGTCGCAGCCGCCGGCAGCTCACCTGCCGGTGCTGTACACCCAGGTCCTTGACGGCCTGAGGGTGATCGAAAACGGTACTTATCTGGATGGCACGTTCGGTCGTGGCGGTCACGCTGGCGGCGTGCTGCGCCAGCTTGGCGCGGATGGGCGCCTGCTGGTGATGGACAAGGACCCCGAGGCCATTGCCGTGGCCGAGCGCGATTTCGCGCCGGACGGCCGTGTCTCGATCTATCGCGGCAGCTTTGCCGATCTGCTGGACTGGAGCGAAACCGCTGCCGGTCTGGATGGCGTTCTGTTCGATCTCGGCGTGTCCTCGCCGCAGTTGGACGTGGCGGAGCGTGGTTTCAGCTTCGGCAAGGATGGCCCGCTGGACATGCGCATGGACCCGGACTCGGGTGAAAGCGCTGCGGATTGGTTGAACCGCGCCGAAGACCGCGAAATCGCCGACGTGCTGTTCACCTATGGCGATGAACGCCAGAGCCGCCGCATTGCCCGCGCCATCGTTGCCCGGCGCGAGAAGCAGCCGTTCACGCGTACCGCTGAGCTGGCCGAGCTGATCGCCTCGGTAATGCCGCGTGGCAAGGACAAGATCCATCCGGCCACGCGCAGTTTCCAGGCCATCCGCATCCACATCAACCGCGAACTGGCCGACCTTGAAGCCGGCCTGGACGCGGCGATGGCGCGGCTCAAGCCCGGTGGCCGTTTGGCGGTGATCAGCTTCCACTCGCTGGAAGACCGCATCGTCAAGCAGTTCATGAACCGCCATGCCAAGGCGCCGCCGACCAATCGCAGGCTGCCGGAACTGCAGGCCTTCGTGCCGACGCTGGAACTGATCGGCGGCGCCATCAAGGCCGATGACGACGAGCTGGCGATGAACCCGCGCTCGCGCAGCGCCGTGCTGCGCGTGGCCCAGAAGTGCGAGGTGGCCGGATGAGCCGCCTACTGTTGATTGTCCTGCTGGCGTGCACGATTGCCTCGGCAATCGGCGTGGTGTTCATGCGCCATCGCCACCGCCAGCTGTTCGTCGAGCTGTCCAAGCTGGAGCACGCGCGCGACGAGCTCAACATCGAGTTCGGCCGCCTGCAGCTGGAGCAGGCGACCCTGGCCCAGGCCACGCGCGTGGACCAGGAAGCCCGTGGCCGTCTGGGCATGAAGTTCCCCGAGGCTGCTGACATCGTGGTGATCCGGCCATGAACAAGCCCAGCCGCAACCGTACCCGCACGCAGTTCAATCTGCGCAACCGCATGCTGATGGTCGGCGTGGGGCTGGGTCTGTGTGCGGTGACGCTGGTTGGTCGTGCCGCGTATGTGCAGCTGATCAACAACGATTTCTACCAGCGCGAAGGCGAAGCACGCTTCCTGCGCGATGTGCCGATCCCGACCTCGCGCGGCATGATCACCGATCGCAATGGCGAGCCGGTGGCGGTGTCCACGCCGGTGGCATCGATCTGGGTCAATCCGCAGGAACTGCTGCGCACGCCCGAGCGTATTCCCGAGCTGGCGCGCGCGCTGTCGCTGCCGGTGGACGAGCTGACCACCAAGCTGACCCAGAAGGCCGACAAGGAATTCATGTACCTGCGCCGCCGGATCAATCCGGACGTTGCCGAGCAGGTAGTCGCGCTGAAGATTCCCGGTGTGTTCTCGCAGCGCGAGTTCCGTCGCTATTACCCGCAGGGTGAGGCGATGGCACACGTGCTCGGCTTCACCAATATCGATGATCTCGGCCAGGAAGGGCTGGAGCTGGCCTTCGACGAATGGCTGCGCGGCAAGCCTGGCGCAAAGCGGGTCATCCGCGACCGCAAGGGCGCGATCGTCGAGAGCATCGACCTGGTGCGCCCTGCCGAGCCGGGCAAGGACCTGACCCTGAGCATCGACCGCCGCATCCAGTTCCTGGCGATGCGCGAGCTGCGCAATGCGGTCACCACCAACAAGGCGGCTGGTGGTTCCATCGTGATCATGGACGTGGCCACCGGCGAAGTGATGGCCATGGCCAACCTGCCGACCTACAACCCGAATTCGATCAGTGGTGCGACCCCGGACACGCGCCGCAACCGCGCGGTCACCGATCTGGTCGAACCCGGTTCGACGATGAAGCCGCTGACCATTGCCACCGCGTTGCAGAACCACGTGGTGACGCCGGACACGATCATCGATACCAATCCGGGTTACATGTCGCTGGGCCGTTACACCATCCGTGACGTGCCGCGTAACAATGGCGTGCTCAATGTCACCGGCGTGATTACCCGCAGCTCGAACATCGGCGCGGCCAAGATCGTGGCGCGTATCCCGGACCAGACCTTCTACGACTCGGTGCGTGGCTTCGGCTACGGCGTTGCCCCGAACAGCGGCTTCCCCGGCGAATCTGCCGGCGTTGTCGCGCGCCCGGGCAGCCCGAGCTGGTATGGCACCACCAAGACCACCATGTCCTACGGCTACGGCCTGTCGGTGACGCCGCTGCAGATCGCGCAGGCGTACTCGGCGCTGGCCAATGGCGGGCAGGTGATCCAGCCGACCTTCATCAAGGGCCAGCGCAACGAAGCACGCCAGGTCATCGACCCGGAAGTGGCGCGCGAAGTCGTGCGCATGATGGAAACCGTGGTCACCAATGGCGGCGCCAAGCAGGCGGCGATTCTTGGTTACCACGTGGCCGGCAAGACCGGCACCGCGCGCAAGAACGGCCCCAATGGCTACGAGCGTGGCCATTACAACCTGCTGTTCGCCGGTGTCGTGCCGGCTACCGCGCCGCGTTATGCGGCGGTGATCGTGGTCAACGACCCACAAGGCTCGCTGCAGTACGGCGGTCTGGTCTCCGCACCGGTGTTCCACCACGTGATGGAAGGCACGCTGCGCTTGATGGACGTGCCGCCGGACGACATCCAGTCGTGGCTGGCCGCGCAGGCCGCCGGCAAGGTGGGCGGCAAGCCGGGTAGCAGTGCTGCGCCGCTACCGATTCCGCAGGACCCGGACGAGGCGCCGAACGCCACGGCCGAATTTGATGCCGCACTGCCGACGGCCGTCGCTCCGACGCCGGCCGCCACGGAGGTGCGCCAGTGAGCCACACAATGAAGTTGTCACAGTTGCTGCCCGATCTGGTCCTGCCGCAGGACCCGCAGATCGGCGGTCTGGTTCTGGATTCACGGCATGTGCGCGCCGGTGATGCGTTCGTCGCAATCGCCGGCTTTGGTGCGCATGGGCTGGGCTTTGTCGAACAGGCCAAGGCTGCTGGCGCGGCCGCAATCCTGTTTGATCCGCCGGCACCGGCCGAACTGCCGGCACCAGCCGATGCCATCGCGGTGCCCGGCCTGCGTACGCGCATGGGCGCGATGGCCGACCAGTTCCATGGCCAGCCCTCGCGGGCGATGACCATGGTTGGCGTCACCGGCACCAACGGCAAGACCTCGACCGTGCAGCTGCTCGGCCAGGCCTGGCATCTGCTGGGCACGCCCAGCGGCTCGATCGGCACCCTGGGTGTTGGCCTGTACGGCGATGTGGTGCCGACCGGTTTCACCACGCCGCTGGTGCTGCAGATGCATGAAGTGCTGGCCCAGCTGCGCGATGGCGGTGCCAAGGCAGTGGCGATGGAGGTCAGCTCGCACGCGCTGGACCAGGGCCGCGTCGATGCCGTGCACTACGACGTGGCGGTGTTCACCAACCTCACCCGCGACCACCTCGACTACCACGGCGACATGCAGGCCTATGGCGCGGCCAAGGCCAAACTGTTCCACCGTCCGGGCCTGAAGGCTGCGGCGATCAATCTGGACGACGCCTTCGGCCGTGAACTGATCACCACGCTGGCAGCCGATGTGCAGGCGATCGGGCTGAGCTCGACCGGTCAGGCTGGCGCTACCATCCGCGCCGAGAAGCTGGTGCTGGACGGGCAGGGCCTGGGTTTCGATCTGGTCATCGGCGACGAGCGCCATGCGCTGCGCTCGCCGCTGCTGGGCCGCTTCAACGTCGATAACCTGCTGGCCGTGGCCGGTGCGCTGCATGGCCTGGGCGAAACCAGCGACAGCATCGCCAAGGTACTGGGCCAGCTGCAGCCGATCCGTGGCCGCATGAACCGCCTTGGCGGTCAGGGCGAGCCGACCGTGGTCATCGATTACGCCCACACTCCCGACGCGCTGGAACAGGCGCTGCGCAGTCTGCATGGTCATCTTGATGGCCGGTTGCTGTGCGTGTTCGGTTGCGGTGGCGAACGTGACACTGGCAAGCGCCCGCAGATGGCGGCGATTGCCGAAGCATTGGCCGACGTGGTGTTCGTCACTGACGACAATCCGCGCGGCGAGAATGGTGACGTGATCGTCGCCGACATCATGGCTGGCTTTGTGACGCCTGCGCAGGTGAACGTGGTGCGCGATCGCGCCCGCGCCATCGACGCCGCGGTCGCACAGGCAGGGGCCGGCGATATCGTGTTGATCGCCGGCAAGGGCCATGAGCCCTACCAGGAGATTGCAGGTATCAAACATCCTTTCGATGACACCGACGTGGCATCGCGCGCGCTGCAGGCACGCAAGACCAATGGCGAGGTGCACGCATGAAGCGCACGCCTCTGTCGCTGATCGCACATTGGGCCGGTGGTGAAATCCACGGCGACGACGCCAGCATCGATGCGGTCAGCAATGACACGCGCACGCTGGCAGCGGGCAGCCTGTACGTCGCCCTGCGCGGCGAGCGTTTCGACGGCCACGACTTTGCCGCCAAGGCGGTCGAGCAGGGTGCCAGCGCCTTGCTTGTCGATCGCCTGTTGCCGCTGGAAGTGCCGCAGATCGTGGTTGCCAATACCGAGCTGGCGCTGGCGAAGATTGCCGCAGCGATGCAGCAGCAGCGCGCTACCCGCGTGTTCGCCATCACTGGCAGCAACGGCAAGACCAGCGTCAAGAACCTGCTGCTGGCCGTGATGCAGCACGCTGCTGCGGTGCTGGGCCAGCATGTGTATGCCACGCCGGGTAACCGCAACAACGAGATCGGCCTGCCGCTGGCGGTGATCGACGCGCCGGAAGATGCCGACTTCGCCATCTACGAGATGGGTACCGGCAAGCCGGGCGATATCGCCTACCTGACCGCCATCGCCGCACCGGACGTGTCCATCGTCAACAATGTCGCCCCGGCACATCTGGAGCGCATGGGCAGCCTGCTGGAGATCGCCAACACCAAGGCAGCCGTCTATGACGATCTGCGCGATGGCGGTGTTGCGGTGGTCAACGCCGACGACGCGTTCTCACCGTACTTCGCTGCGCGCGCTGGCAGCCACCGGGTGATCCGCTTCGGCCTGGAAGTCAGCGCCGACGTCACCGCCACCAACATCGTGCTGGACGAGGCTGGTTCACGCTTCCAGCTGCGCACGCCGCAAGGCGATGCCGAGGTGGTGCTGCAGCTGCCGGGCCGGCACAACGTACTGAACGCACTGGCTGCCGCCTCGATGGCACTGGCCGCCGGTATTGCATTGCCGCTGGTTGTCGAAGGCCTGGCGCAGGCGCGCCCGGTCGCTGGTCGTCAAGTCGCCCACGTGCTGGACAACGGCGCGGTGCTGATCGACGACAGCTATAACGCCAACCCGGGTTCACTGGCTGCGGCGATCACCGCGCTGGCCGCTGGCAAGGGTGAAGGCTGGCTGGTGCTGGGTGATATGCGTGAGCTGGGCCCGGACGCGCAGTCGCTGCACGCGCAGGCCGGCCAGCGTGCCCGCGAAGCCGGTCTCAAGCGTCTGTACACGTTGGGCCCGCTGAGCGCATCGGCATCGGCGGTATTCGGCGAAGGCGGGCGTCACTTCGACTCCCACGCCGCGCTGGCTGCCGCACTGGAAACCGAACTTCATGCTGGTGTGCGTTGCCTGGTCAAGGGCTCGCGCGGCAGCGCCATGGACAAGATCGTGACTGCGCTGCTGAAGCGCGGCGAGGACACTACACATGTTGCTTGAATTGGCCCGTTGGCTACAGCAGTTGGACGGCCTGTTCCGGTTGTTCAACTACATCACCTTCCGCGGCATCCTCGCCGCCCTGACGGCATTGTCGCTGTCGTTGTGGTTGGGCCCGATGGCGATCCGCCGCCTGGCCCAGCTCAAGGGCGGCCAGCCGATCCGCAAGGACGGCCCGCAGTCGCACTTCTCCAAGGCCGGCACGCCGACCATGGGCGGCGGCTTGATCCTGACCACGGTGTTGGTCTCGGTGCTGCTGTGGGGTGACCTGCGCAACCGCTATGTGTGGCTGGTGCTGGTGGTGATGCTGTGCTTCGGTGCGATCGGCTGGTACGACGACTGGTTGAAGATCGCCAAGCGCGACCCGAACGGCCTGAAGTCGCGCTGGAAGTACCTGCTGCAGTCGATCTTCGGCCTGGCGGCTGGTCTGTTCCTGTACAAGACCGCGGTGGTGCCGGCCGAATTGACCTTCTACATCCCGATGTTCAAGTCGATCGCCTTGCCGCTGGCAGGCATCAGCTTCGTCGCGATTGCCTACTTCTGGATCGTCGGCTTCTCCAATGCGGTCAACCTGACCGATGGTCTGGACGGTCTGGCGATCATGCCGACGGTGCTGGTGGCCTGTGCGCTGGGCGTGTTCGCCTATGCCTCGGGCAACGCGGTGTTCTCCAGCTACCTGCAGATCCCGCAGATTCCCGGTGCCGGTGAACTGGTCATCATCTGCGCGGCGATTGCCGGTGCGGGCCTGGGCTTCCTCTGGTTCAACACCTATCCGGCCATGGTGTTCATGGGCGACGTCGGCGCGCTGGCGCTGGGCGCGGTGCTCGGCACCATCGCGGTGATCGTGCGCCAGGAACTGGTGCTGGTGATCATGGGCGGTGTGTTCGTGATCGAAACCCTGTCGGTGATGATCCAGGTGGCGTCGTTCAAGCTCACCGGCAAGCGCGTGTTCCGTATGGCACCGATCCATCACCACTTCGAGCTGAAGGGCTGGCCGGAGCCGCGCGTGATCGTGCGCTTCTGGATCATCTCGGTGGTGCTGGTGCTGATCGGCCTGGCAACCCTCAAGGTGCGCTGATGGACGACTACTCGCGTCAGGCAACCCGACTTGAAGCCATTGGTGGCAGCTACGACAAGTGGCTGCTCGGCGCCGCCGTGGCGCTGGCTTCGATCGGGGTCGTGATGGTGGCTTCCAGCTCCATCGCGCTGACGCAGAGTCCGTTCTATTACCTCACCCGCCACCTGATCTTCATCGCCATCGGCGTGGTCCTGGCTGGCGTGACGATGCGGGTGGAGCTGAAGGAAATCGAGAAGTACAACCAGCTGCTGTTGCTGGGCTGCTTCGCCCTGCTGATCGTGGTGTTCGTGCCGGGCCTGGGCAGCAGCGTCAATGGCGCGCAGCGCTGGATCAACCTTGGTATCTCCAAGTTCCAGACCGTGGAAGCGGTCAAGGTGCTGTACATCGTCTGGTTGTCCAGCTACCTGGTGCGCTTCCGCGACGAGGTCAATGCCACCTGGCAGGCCATGCTCAAGCCGGTCGGCGTGGTTGGCGTGCTGGTCGTGCTGCTGCTGATGCAGCCTGACTTTGGTTCGTCGATGTTGTTGCTGGGCATCACCACCTGCATGCTGGTACTGGGCGGGGCGCAGATCAAGCGCATCATCCTGCCGGTGCTGCTGCTGTTGCCGGGCCTGATCGCACTGGTGATCTTCGAGCCCTACCGCATGCGCCGTGTCACCTCGTTCATGGACCCGTGGCAGGACCAGCTGGGTTCGGGCTACCAGTTGTCCAACGCGCTGATGGCGATCGGCCGCGGCGAGTGGACGGGTGTGGGCCTGGGCGCGTCGATCCAGAAGCTCAACTACCTGCCCGAGTCGCATACCGACTTCATCTTCTCGGTGATCGCCGAGGAGCTGGGCTTCCTTGGCGTGTGCGGCATCATCAGTCTGTACGTGCTGCTGGTCGGCCGTGCGTTCTGGCTGGGCATGCGCTGCATTGAAATGCGTCGCCACTTTGCCGGTTACATCGCCTTCGGCATCGCGCTGTGGATCAGCCTGCAGACCTTCGTCTCGATCGGCGTGAACCTGGGCATGCTGCCGACCAAGGGCCTGACCCTGCCGCTGATCTCCTCCGGCGGCTCCAGCGTGATGATGACCTGCGTGGCGATGGGCCTGCTGCTGCGCGTGTCCTACGAGTACAACCGTGCGGTGCGCCGCCAGGAAGTCCGTGAGGACCTCGACGGCGTCGAAGTTGACGCTGCCGAAGTGCACGGCGCCGCACCGGTCGAGCCGCGCATGGATACCGCGACCTCGGTTGCCGCCGCAGTGCAGAGCAGCGCAGCACGTGGCACCAGCCGCATGCAGCAGCGTGTCGAGCCGACCTTCGGGAGGATTGCGTAATGGCCTCCGCGAACACCAACAAGGACCAGCGTCCGGTGATGATCATGGCCGGTGGTACCGGCGGCCATATCTTCCCCGGCCTGGCCGTGGCCAAGGTGCTGCGCGAGCGCGGTATCCCGGTCACCTGGCTGGGTGCAGACGGCGCGATGGAAACCCGCCTGGTGCCGCAGCACGACATCCATGTCGACACGCTGGCCATCTCCGGCCTGCGCGGCAAGGGCAAGCTGGCCTTGCTGGGTGCACCGATCCGGGTGATGCGCGCGATTCGCAGCGCAGGGTATGTGCTGCGTGATCGCAAGCCGCGTGCGGTGGTGGCTTTTGGTGGTTTTGCCTCCGGTCCCGGTGGCATCGCCGCCCGCCTGCATGGCCTGCCGTTGCTGGTGCACGAACAGAACCGCGCGCCGGGCATGACCAACCGCATCCTGTCGCGTTTCGCGCGCCGCGTGCTGTCCGGTTTCCCGGGCAGCTTTGCCGGAGGCAAGGAAGAGGTGGTCGGCAATCCGGTGCGTGCCGAGATCGCCGCATTGCCGGCACCCGAGCAGCGCTTGGCCGGTCGCAGTGGGCCGATGCGGGTGCTGGTGCTGGGCGGTAGCCAGGGCGCTCGCGCTTTGAACAACGCCATGCCCAAGGCCCTGGCGGCGCTGGGTGACAGCGTCGCCATCGAGGTCTGGCACCAGTGCGGCGAGAAGCTGCACGAAGAAGCGCTGCAGGCCTACCGCGCTGCCGGTGTGGAAGGCCGCGTCGACATGTTCATCAAGGACATGGCGGCCGCCTACAGCTGGGCCGATCTGGTGGTGTGCCGTTCCGGTGCGTCGACCCTGGCCGAGTTGTGTGCGGTCGGTATCGGCAGCGTGCTGGTGCCGTTCGCCGCTGCGGTCGACGACCACCAGACCCGCAATGCCGAGTATCTGGTCGAACGCGGTGCCGCCGAACTGCTCAAGCAGGACGACGCGCTGGCGACCAACCTGGAAGGCGTGCTGCGCACGCTGGCAAACACTCCCGGTCACCGCATGCAGATGGCGCAAGCCGCGCGTGGGTTGGCCAAGGTCGATGCGGCCGAACGCATCGCTGACATCATTCTTGAGGAAGCAGCATGAACACGGCATCGCGCACCCGCGCCAGCCACACCGGAGGCCAGGCATGATTCGCCGCCTCAACGACACCACCGACCTGGTTCGCGCGTTCCCGCGCGTGCATTTCGTCGGCATCGGCGGCACCGGCATGAGTGGCATCGCCGAAGTGATGCTGACCCTGGGCTATGAAGTCTCCGGTTCCGACAATGCCGACAACGCAGCCACCCGCCGACTGGCGCGGCTGGGCGCGCGCGTGATGCGTGGTCACTCCGCTGCCAACGTGCTGGGCACCGACTGCATCGTGGTTTCCAGCGCCATCCGCGAAGACAACCCCGAGCTGATGGAAGCGCGCAGCCAGCGCATTCCGATCATGCCGCGCGCGGCGATGTTGGCGGAGTTGATGCGGTTCCGTCGCGGCATCGCCGTCGCCGGTACCCACGGCAAGACCACCACCACCTCGTTGACCGCAGCGATCCTGAGCGAAGGCAAGCTGGACCCGACCTTCGTGATTGGTGGCCAGCTGCTGGCGGCCGGTGCCAACGCCAAGCTCGGCGGTGGCCAGTGGCTGGTGGCCGAGGCCGATGAAAGCGACGGCAGCTTCCTGCGCCTGAACCCGCTGGTCGCGGTGATCACCAACATCGACGCCGACCATCTTGAGAACTACGGCAACGACTTCGCCCGCGTGCAGGCAGCGTTCGCCGAGTTCCTGCAGCGCCTGCCGTTCTACGGTCTGGCGG
Source organism: Stenotrophomonas sp. STEN029 (assembly GCF_056760015.1). Taxonomy (NCBI): domain Bacteria; kingdom Pseudomonadati; phylum Pseudomonadota; class Gammaproteobacteria; order Lysobacterales; family Lysobacteraceae; genus Stenotrophomonas; species Stenotrophomonas sp. STEN029. Next base: position 20,739 of record NZ_JBRREC010000055.1, read on the forward strand.
TGCTGTGCATCGATGATCCGGAAGTGGCTGCTTTGGCTGCCAAGACCCCGCGTCACGTGATGAGCTATGGCCTGAGCAGCAATGCCGACGTGCGCGCCGAGGACGTGGTGCAGGATGGTCCGCGCATGCGCTTCACCTTGCGCCTGCCGGAAGGCACCAGCGTGCCGGTCACCCTGGCACTGCCGGGCAAGCACAACGTGCTCAATGCACTGGCCGCCGCTGCGGTGGCCTGGCAGTTGGGCGTGGCACCGGAAGATATCGCCTCGGCGCTGGAGAAGTTCGAAGGCGTTGGCCGTCGCTTCAACGACCTGGGCGAAGTCACCACCCACAAGGGTGCGAAGGTGCGCGTGATCGACGACTACGGTCATCACCCGCGTGAGCTGGAAGCAGTGTTTGCCGCTGCCCGTGGCGGTTGGCCGGACAAGCGCCTGGTGGTGGCTTTCCAGCCGCACCGTTACAGCCGCACCCGCGATCAGTTCGATGCCTTTGCAGCGGTGCTGTCGGAAGTGGACGCGCTGGTGCTGAGCGAGGTCTATCCAGCCGGCGAAGCACCGATTCCCGGTGCCGATTCCAAGTCGTTGGCGCGTGCGATCCGTGCCCGCGGCCGCAGCGAGCCGGTGGTGGTCGGTCATGCCGCCGACCTGGGCTCGGTGCTGCCGGACGTACTGCAGGACGGTGACCTGCTGCTGATGATGGGGGCCGGCGACATCGGCGGCGTTGCCCAGCAGGTGATCACCGAAGGTTTCAAGGAGAACAAGGGCGAATGATGTCTGTCGCGCTGCCGCCGAGCCGTACCCACGCAACCGCACTGCGGGCTGCGACGGTGGCCTGCGGCCGCGCTGCAGGGGAGGGCGCACGATGAATGCCATCCTGCGCATGCTCGCCTGGTTGCTGGCCATCGCCCTGGTGGTGCTGCCGGTGGTCGCGGTGGTCAACGGTTGGGTCGGCGCCGAGCGCTGGCCGCTGGCCAAGCTGCGCGTGCACGGTGAGTTCAAGCGGGTGCCGGCGGAAGACCTGCAGAAAACCCTGCTTCCATATGCACGCTCGGGCTTCTTCGCGGTGAAGTTGCAGGACGCACAGGCGGCGGTTGAGAAGCTGCCTTGGGTGGAAAGCGCGCAGGTCCGCAAGCAGTGGCCGGATGTGCTGGAAGTGAGCATCGTCGAGCACCGTCCGTTTGCGCGCTGGGGCAAGGATCGCCTGCTGTCCGAACAGGGGCGCCTGTTCGCGGTGCCGCACGGCCTGGAGAACGCGCCGCTGCCCGAACTCGATGGCCCCGATGGCATGACCACCGAAGTGGTCGAGCTGTACAACGATTCGCGCGCACTGTTCGCACCGGCCGGTGTGGACGTACGCAAAGTCGCGATGGACGCGCGCGGCAGCTGGTCACTGGGGCTGGACAACGGCACCGAGGTGATCATCGGACGCAACGATGCGCGCTCGCGCCTGGGCCGTTTCGTGCGCGTGCTGCCGCAGTTGACCCGCACCCAGGTGCCGATCGTGCGCGCCGATCTTCGCTATACCAATGGATTCACGCTGAGCTGGGGAACCCCGCCGCCGGCAACAAAGCAGACGCAGGACAGGACATGAACCGCAAGGGTGACAAATCACTGATCGTTGGCCTGGATATCGGCACCTCCAAGGTGGTGGCGTTGGTCGGCGAGTACTCGCCGGGCAGCCCGATCGAGGTGATCGGCATCGGCTCGCACGAATCGCGCGGCCTCAAGCGCGGCGTGGTGGTGGATATTGAATCCACCGTGCAGTCGATCCAGCGCGCCATCGAGGAAGCCGAGCTGATGGCCGGCTGCGAGATCCGTTCGGTGTACGCCTCGATCTCCGGCAACCACGTGCAGTGCCGCAATTCGCAGGGCATCACCCCGATCCGCGAAGGCGAAGTGAGCTGGGGCGATCTGGATCGCGTGCTGGAAGCGGCCAAGGCCGTGGCCATCCCCGCCGACCAGAAGATCCTGCATGCGATCCCGCGCGAGTACGTGCTGGACGATTCGCAGGAAGGCATCCGCAATCCGGTCGGCATGACCGGCGTGCGCCTGGAAGTGCATGCCCACCTGGTGGTGTGCGCACAGTCTGCCGCCGCAAACGTCAGCAAGTGCGTGCAGCGCTGCGGCCTGCAGGTGGACGATCTGGTGCTGTCCTCGCTGGCTTCCAGCGTTGCGGTGCTGACCGCCGACGAGCGCGAGCTGGGCGTGGTGATGGTCGACATCGGCGCCGGCACCACCGACATCGCGGTGTTCGTGCAGGGCGCGATCTGCCATACCGCATCGCTGCCGATTGCCGGTGACCACGTCACCAACGATATCGCCCACATGCTGCGCACGCCGACCCCGGAAGCGGAGCAGATCAAGGTGCGCTACGCCTGCGCGCTGGCGCAGATGGCAACCGCCGAGGAAAGCATCCAGGTGCCGTCGGTCGGCGATCGCCCGCCGCGTCGCATGCCGCGTCATTCGCTGGCGCAGGCAGTGCAGGGCCGTTACGAGGAAATCTTCGAGATGGTGCAGGCCGAACTGCGCCGCTCCGGCTTCGAAGAGATGGTGCGCGCGGGCCTGGTGCTCAGCGGCGGTGCCTCGAAGATGGAAGGCGTGGTCGAACTGGCCGAGGAAATGCTGCAGATGCCGGTGCGTGTAGGCATTCCGCAGCACGTCACCGGCCTTGGCGAAGTAGTCGGCAACCCGGTGCATGCGACCGGCGTGGGCCTGCTGCTGATGGGCAGCCAGATCGAACACCCACGGCGCCCGTCGCTGCCCACCGGGCGCGCCGGCAGCATGTTCAACAAATTGAAGAATTGGTTCCGCGGCGAGTTCTGAGCGCGGGACCGGTGGTAGAGCAGTGAGGCAGTCAGAAGGGCAAGCAGTAAGGCAAGACGAAGTGCAGTAACGCAGTCATTGAAGCAAGCAACAACCACCGTGCAGGGGCGACCCGAAGCGGTACACCTAAAACAACTCGCCGGTGCGGGCGGGCGCAGAAGGAGAAGGATTCTTCCCGGATGCCCGAACCAATCACGGCAATAGAGAGGACATGGACATGGCGCATTTCGAACTGATTGAAAAGATGGCACCGAACGCGGTGATCAAGGTCGTTGGCGTGGGCGGCGGCGGCGGCAACGCCGTGGCGCACATGGTCAACAGCAGCGTGGATGGCGTGGAATTCATCACTGCCAACACCGACTCGCAGGCCATCAAGAATTGTGGCGCCAAGCTGCAGCTGCAGCTGGGCACCAACGTAACCAAGGGTCTGGGCGCAGGTGCAAACCCGGAAGTCGGCCGCCAGGCCGCACTGGAAGACCGTGAGCGCATCATGGACGCCCTGCAGGGTGCGGACATGGTGTTCATCACCGCCGGCATGGGCGGCGGCACCGGTACCGGTGCTGCACCGGTGGTGGCACAGCTGGCCAAGGAAATGGGCATCCTGACCGTGGCCGTGGTCACCAAGCCGTTCCCGTTCGAAGGCCGTCGCCGCATGCAGGTGGCGCTGAAGGGCATCGAGGAGCTGAGCCAGCACGTCGATTCGCTGATCACCATCCCGAACGAAAAGCTGATCACCGTACTCGGCCGCAACGCCACCATGGTGCAGGCCTTCCGCGCTGCCAATGACGTGCTGCAGGGCGCCGTGCAGGGCATCGCCGATCTGATCGTGCGTCCGGGCCTGATCAACGTCGACTTCGCCGACGTGCGCACCGTGATGTCGGAAATGGGCCTGGCGATGATGGGCACCGGCACCGCACGTGGTGATGACCGCGCCCAGGCAGCTGCCGAAGCCGCGATCCAGAACCCGCTGCTGGACGACGTGAACCTGGCCGGCGCCAATGGCGTGCTGGTCAACATCAGCGCCGGCACCGACATCACCATGAGCGAATTCGATGAAATCGGTCGCACCGTGCATGCCTTCGCTTCGGAAGACGCCACCGTGGTGATCGGCACCGTGATCGATCCGGACCTGGGTGACGAGATCAAGGTGACCGTGGTTGCCACCGGCCTGAACCGTGCCGTTGCCAAGAACGCACAGCGTCCGGGCGAGCGCGGCCCGATCAAGCTGGTGCGCAACGCCACCACCGGCCAGGCCGAGTTCGACGAGTACGAAAGCCCGGCCGACGCCGTGGCCAAGGCCGTGGGTCACACCATGGGCATGGGCCTGCGTCGTCCGAGCTCGGACACCGTGTCTGCTTCCACCCCGTCGGCGTCGCCGGCTGCTGCAGAGCTGCCGAATGACTACCTGGACATCCCGGCGTTCCTGCGTCGCCAGGCTGACTGATGCGGTAGCGGGGGCCATCCAGGCCCGACCATCGCTTGCGCCGGCAACGGCGCGGCGGGTCGGACTGGCCGGCTCCTGGATGCAGAGCTGATACGTCGGGGCTGTCCACCCCGATGGAAAGACCATGTCCTTTATCGCCGGGCCAAGGCCGGCCCGGCGATATTTTCGGTACTGGACGGCAGCTGACGGCCGAATCTGACGCTGTAAAGGGCGCGTGTTAACGCGTGTTATTCTTGTTTGTCCCCCTGGCTGCGCCTGCGCGGCCCCTCCGGCCTTACATAAACATGATCCAGCAACGCACTCTCAAGAACACGATCCGCGCCACCGGCGTCGGCCTGCACAGCGGTGACAAGGTCTACATGACCCTGCGCCCGGCACCGGTTGACCATGGCATCGTGTTCCGACGGGTGGACCTGGATCCGGTGGTGGAAGTCCCGGCGCGTGCCGATCTGGTCACCGAGGTCACCCTGTGCACCGGGCTGACCTGTGAAGGTGCCAAGATCCAGACCGTCGAACACCTGATGTCGGCCCTGGCCGGTCTCGGCGTGGACAACGTCATCGTCGAACTGTCCTCGGCCGAGTTGCCGATCATGGACGGTTCTTCCGGCCCGTTCGTGTTCCTGCTGCAGTCGGCGGGCATCGTCGAGCAGGGCGCGGCCAAGCGCTTCCTGCGCATCCTCAAGACGGTGGAAGTACGCGACGGCGACAAGGTCGCCAGCTTTTCGCCGTATGAAGGCTACAAGCTGGGTTTCACCATCCAGTTCGATCACCCGATGATCCCGGCCAAGCAGTCGCGGGTGGAGATCGAGTTCTCCACGGCCGGCTACATCAAGGAAATCTCGCGCGCCCGCACCTTCGGCTTCATGCGTGACCTTGAGTACATGCGTGAGCGCAACCTGGGCCTGGGCGGCTCGATGGACAATGCCATCGTGCTCGACGAGTTCCGCGTGCTGAATGACGACGGCCTGCGTTACACCGACGAATTCGTCCGCCACAAGATCCTGGACGCCATCGGCGACCTGTATCTGGCCGGCGGGCAGGTACTGGGCGCCTACGAGGGCTTCAAGTCCGGGCATGCGCTCAACAACAAGCTGGTGCGCGCCCTTCTGGCCGACCAAAGCGCCTGGGAGTGGGTCAGCTACGACTCGCCGGTGGCCCCCGAGCCGGTGCAGTACGGCATTCCGGCCTACGCCTGAGTTAAATAGCGGTTAGGACGTAAGAGACGTGGCCTTCACAGGTTACGACTAGTCCTAATTGTCATCATTGTGTGAACCCGATCCGGGTTCCAGTCTGAATTTAACTATTAATTAACAAAAGACTAACTCCTTCGCTGCATTCCGCAGCTAGGATTCCTGCTGGCTCCAATCCGGTCCTTTGAACGGTCGGGTGGAGGCCGGGGCCGATCAGGTACCCGGTGGCCCTTCAGGATTTTGTTGATTCGACATCCTGCAGGGCAGCCAAGGCGTCACGCAGTCCTTTGTGCGTGGCTTCGCTTACTGCTGTGCTGCGTTGATCGTTACGCACTGGGGAGTGCGCGGACGCAGTCGCAGTCTTGACGGTCACCCGGGTGGCCTTCAGCCCGATGGATCGGGCCGCGTCGAGCAGTTGGTCTTCGGCAAGCCTTACTTTGGCATGCCACACCGGCGATTCGACGAGAAAAACGAGGTGTTCGCCGTCCACATTGGCCAACCGGCAACGGTTGGCCAGCGCCGGCGGCAAATGGGGGCGCAATTGCCGGTCCATCGCATCGAGCCACAGGGCCCGGCGCAGCGGATTTCCTGCTTTGTCCGCCATCGCCGCTTCCAGCGCCTGTTTGGGCGCGGAACGGGAACGAACACTGGATTTCGGCTCTGACATAAGAATTTTTCAATGACATTTAAAAAGATCGTAATCAAAACGCGTGAACAAAAGGCCAAGACGCCGTTTTCACGTGTTCAGATGTTCTTTGAGGATCGTCCTCAAGCCCTGTTGGGTAGCGTACTTGGCCTTGGTTGCCTGATGGGCGTGGCCCTGAGCTTCGCCATCGGCATGGCCGGCGATGCGGCGCTGCAGTCCAAGGTTGACCATCAGCAGCAGGAGCTGGCCAAGGTTCGCGCCGATGCGCAGACCCAGGTCAACGCACTGGCCGCCCGCCTCGGCGAGCTGCAGGCGCAGGCCACCCGGCTCAACGCCCTGGGTGAGCGCCTGACCCAGATGGGCAAGCTGGAAGACGGCGAGTTCGACTTCCAGGAAACCCCGGGTATGGGTGAAGGCGAGCCCGGCCCGACCCAGGATATCCCGGTCAGCGCGGTAAACACCGACTTACAGGTGCTGGAGCAGCGTTTCGCTGCTTCAGGCAAGCAGTTGTCGGTGATGGAATCGCTGTTGTTCGACCACCAGCTGGAACAGAACGCCGTGCCTTCGCGCATGCCGATCCGCAACACCTACGTCACCTCCAGCTTCGGTGGCCGTGCCGACCCGTTCGGCCGCGGTGTTGGCAACCACAAGGGCATGGACTTCCACGCCCGCGTTGGCGACCCGGTGCTGGCCGTGGCCGACGGTGTGGTCAGCTTCTCAGGCGTGAAGGGTGGGTACGGCAATGTGGTCGAGATCGACCACGGCAACGGCTACAAGACCCTGTATGCGCACAATTCGCGCCTGACCGTGCGCGAAGGCGGTCTGGTGCGGGCTGGTCAGGAAGTGGCCAAGGCCGGCTCCACCGGTCGCTCGACCGGCGCCCACGTGCATTTCGAGGTCTGGCAGAACGGCGTGGTGATGAATCCGCGCAAATTCCTCGGCGAGGGCGGCAATACGCCGGTCGGCCGGCTCAGCCGTGGCTGATGGGTGGCAAGTCAGCTTCGGCTGACTTGTTTTGGGGAGCTTGAATCCCAAGCGTTCGCCCCAAGCTACAATAGGCGTTGCCATCGACAGGGCGCATTGCGCCCTGTTTCGTTTGTGACCGGTGAACCCAGGGGGTGAGCCAGGTCGCACGGCATTTCATTCAAACCGGTTCCTTCAATGATCAACAGCCTGCTTACCCGCGTTTTTGGCAGCCGTAACGAGCGCCAGCTTCGCCAGCTCAACCGTATCGTCGCCAAGATCAATGCCTTGGAGCCGGAGATCCAGAAGCTCTCCGATGACCAGCTGAAGGCCAAGACCCCCGAGTTCCGTGAGCGCATCGCCGCTGGCGAAGCCCTGGACAAGGTGCTGCCGGAAGCGTTTGCGGTCTGCCGCGAAGCCTCCAAGCGTGTGCTGGGCATGCGCCACTACGACGTGCAGCTGATCGGCGGCATGGTCCTGCACCTGGGCAAGATCGCCGAAATGCGTACCGGTGAAGGCAAGACCCTGGTGGCAACGCTGCCGGTCTACCTCAACGCGCTGGAAGGCAAGGGCGTGCACGTGGTCACGGTCAATGACTACCTGGCCCGCCGCGACTCGGCGCAGATGGGCAAGCTGTACAACTGGCTGGGCATGAGCGTCGGCGTGGTCTACCCGGGCATGCCGCACAGCGACAAGCGCGAGGCCTACGGCAGCGACATCACCTACGGCACCAACAACGAATTCGGCTTCGACTACCTGCGCGACAACATGGCGCTGACCCGCGCCGACCGTTACCAGCGCGGCCTGCATTACGCCATCGTCGACGAAGTCGACTCCATCCTGATCGATGAGGCGCGTACCCCGCTGATCATCTCCGGTCCGGCCGACGATTCCCCCGAGCTGTACATCCGTGTCAACCGCGTGGTGCCGGGCCTGGTCAAGCAGGAAACCGAGGAGGGCGAGGGCGATTACTGGGTCGACGAGAAGGGCAAGCAGGTCTTCCTGTCCGAAGCCGGCATGGAACACGCCGAAGAGCTGCTGCGCGAAGCCGGCATCATCGGTGCGGACAACGACAACGGCCTGTACGCCGCGCAGAACCTGACCGTCGTCCACCACCTCAACGCCGCCCTGCGCGCGCACGCCATCTACCAGCGTGACGTGGACTACATCGTGCGTGATGGCGAAGTCGTCATCGTCGATGAATTCACCGGCCGTACCCTGGCCGGCCGTCGCTGGTCCGACGGCCTGCACCAGGCGGTGGAAGCGAAGGAAGGCGTGCCGGTACAGCGTGAGAACCAGACGCTGGCCAGCATCACCTTCCAGAACCTGTTCCGTATGTACAAGAAGCTGTCCGGCATGACCGGTACGGCCGATACCGAAGCGTTCGAGTTCCAGAGCATCTACGGCCTGGAAGTGCTGGTCATCCCGACCAACAAGCCGACCGTGCGCAAGGACTACCCGGACCAGGTGTTCCTCAACCGCAAGGGCAAGTTCAACGCGGTGCTGGCCGACATCGAAGAATGCGCCAAGCGCGGCCAGCCGGTGCTGGTGGGTACCACCTCGATCGAAACCTCGGAAATGCTGTCCGAGCACCTGCGCAAGGCTGGCGTGAAGCACGAAGTGCTCAACGCCAAGCAGCATGACCGCGAAGCGACCATCGTCGCCAACGCTGGTCGTCCGGGCTCGGTCACCATCGCCACCAACATGGCCGGCCGTGGTACCGACATCGTGCTCGGCGGCTCGCTGGAAACCGAACTGCACGAGCTGGGTGAAGACATCAGCGACGAGCAGAAGGCCGCACTGAAGGCGGCGTGGCAGGAACGTCACGAAGCAGTCAAGGCGGCTGGCGGCCTGCACATCGTCGGCACCGAGCGTCACGAATCGCGCCGTATCGACAACCAGCTGCGCGGCCGTTCCGGTCGTCAGGGTGACCCGGGTTCGTCCCGTTTCTACCTGTCGCTGGAAGACAACCTGATGCGCATCTTCGCCTCTGACTGGGTGCAGAAGGCGATGCGCATGATGGGCATGAAGGAAGACGACGTCATCGAAGACCGCATGGTCAGCCGCCAGATCGAGAAGGCACAGCGCAAGGTTGAAGCGCACAACTTCGACATTCGCAAGAACCTGCTCGACTTCGACGACGTCAACAATGACCAGCGCAAGGTGATCTACGGCCAGCGCGATGAGTTGCTGGACGCCGAGTCGGTCAAGGAAAACATCGACGGCATCCGCGGCGACGTGATCTATGACCTGGTCTCCCGTTTCGTGCCGCCGAACTCGGTGGACGAGCAGTGGGACCTGCAGGGCCTGCAGGCCACGCTGGAAGGCGAGTTCGGCGTGGAGATGGACGTGGTTGGCCTGGTCAAGGCGCACGAAGAACTGGATGCCGAGGCGATCGTGCAGAAGGTCATCGACCGCGTGGACGAGCACTTCGCGCAGAAGGAAGCGGCGGTTGGCGCCGAGACCATGCGCGCACTGGAAAAGCACGTGATGCTGACCGTGCTCGACCAGAGCTGGAAGGAGCATCTGGCCCGCATGGATTACCTGCGCCAGGGCATCTACCTGCGTGGTTACGCGCAGAAACAGCCCAAGCAGGAGTACAAGAAGGAGGCCTTCGAGCTGTTCTCGCAGATGCTGGAGGACGTCAAGCGCGAAGTGATCACCATGTTGTCGCGCGTGCGCGTGCGCAGCGAGGAAGAAGTAGCGGCAATGGAGCAGTTGGAGCGCCAGCAGGCCGAAGCACGCCTGCAGATGTCGCAGTTCCAGCACCAGGACAACGGCGGCTACAGCGCCGACGAGGAAGCAGCGGAAGTGATCGACGAGGCCAACGCGCCCAAGGTCGGCCGCAACGACCCGTGTCCGTGCGGAAGTGGCAAGAAGTACAAGCACTGCCACGGTCAACTGAACTGATAGAAAGCCCCGCCAAGTGCGGGGCTTTTTTTGGGCATCTGCCCCTGTAGTGCCGAGCCATGCTCGGCATGGGCTTCACCGGTAGTGCCCCTGCCGAGCATGGCT
>NZ_JBRREC010000056.1:0-30435 GCF_056760015.1 Stenotrophomonas sp. STEN029
GAACCGCCTCGATCTTGAACTCATCCGTATAACGTTTCGTGCTCATAACCACCTCCGCCTAAGCCATAGTTTATGGCTGCGAGGTGTCTACGAAATCCTGGGCGATTCAGTTTGATAGCTCCATGAAAACCACATTGCAGCCACTGTCCCGCTGGAACTGCCGCGCGGCTTCGCCCATGACAGTAGCGCCGTTCCAGACAAATATCGTTGTCTCGCTTGCGCTGGTGGCATGGCTTTCCAGAGAGTCCGTCAGCGCCCTCTCGACCGACCGGAGAAGATGCAGGCACCGACGTGTCGAAAGACAACCAAGCGCGATTTCTCTTGTCCTGGAAAAGTCGTAGGTCTTGCGGCCGCTCTTGGCAGATAGCGAATGGATGTAAGTCATCTCAGCTGTGTTTTCACTTGGAGCGCAAACGGAATGCACGGTGCTGATAATGTGATGTGATCTCGACGGATCCGCGGCGATGAGTCGTTTGAAGAAATCGCCGGATTTGCGATAGTCGACGAGATAGATGCTGTGCATGATGGTGATCTGGAGTCAGCTTGGATGATTGGAATTCGAGCGCTCGCTGCCATATACGATGGCAAGCGCCAGCAGCATCCAGAGCGAGGAGACGAGTACGCCGTACTTGAAAAGCAGCGCCACAAGGGTCGCTGTCAAAAGGCGAGGGTGGCGACGGAGTACGGTGGCCATTGCCAAGATGAAGAAAGCAAGTCCCGCCACCCCGGTTGTGAAGAGAAGGTAGACATAGAAAGAGGAATCCCTGACGTGGTAGCCCGACAGCCCCGTCCATCCAATGGGCTCGTTCTCATTCCACAGCATCCCGTTGCCTAGCAAGGTATTCATCAATGGCTGTGACTTCATGTGTTCGATGACAAGAAGCCTTGATGCGACGGCGTCGTAGTCAACCGAGTCGACAACCCTTCGTTCGTATACCGTCATGCTGAGCGGAAGCAATGCGATCATGATGCCGATGAGCGCGAGCTTGATGAAGTGCTGGCCTCGGCAGAAAATCAGGAACAGGAGCGTCCCGGCAGCAGTGATCGCCATTCCGGCTACCGATAGACTGAGGAACGAGGTGAGCGTTCCTGCTGCCACGGCAAACGAGAGTCGGCGCTCGTGAAGGCAGAGTAGCATTGTGATCGGAAACACTGACATGCTGTAGAACGATGGCTCCGAGAACAGACCGCTCGCGCGTATGCCAATTCCAAGCCCATCCAGTGAGCGACTGGTTGAGATCGTCAATGCATACTCCTCGCGAACAAAATTATTGAAATCCAATAGTTCGCCAGTGACTGCGTGATAGCCGAGCTGGGCGGAAAAGAAGGCGGCGTGCATGAAAATGAACTGGCGCGTAGCACGTGCTATCTGGGCCGTGCCGATGCTTGGGGCATAGGCAAGGAATGCCCAGAACATGCTTGATATTCCAAGATACTTCAGGAGATAAGGCGGATGGATATCACCGCGCACGCTGAACGCGGCGACCAAGGCATTGGTTACCAGATAGGAAATGACCAGCTGGGAGTTCAGGTGCGGCTTGGGTAGCGGGCGTGCGGTGATGATATGAATGGCGAAGAATGTCGCCGAAAGAATGGCCGCGCGGTAGCTGAAAGTAATCAGTGTGAAGCACACAAGACTGAGACTAAGCCAGGGCGCTGTGCTCCTTCTTTCGGGGCTAGGGGTTCGCATTGAGAAGATCTTCCATCTCCCGGCCATAGCGGTCGGAGCCAAATCGCTGGCTCGCTGTTTGCAAGGCATGTTCCGCGACAGCAGCGTGCCGAGCAGGGTTCTCTACAAGGTCACATAGAAGCTTGATTGCTTCATCAGCACTTTGGTAAAGCCAGCCGGTTGTGCCGTGATCGATGCAATCCAGGTTGCCAGGGCAGGCGCTGGCAATGGTAGGTACACCCGTCATCTGTGCTTCAATCAGGGCAACAGGAAGCCCTTCCCAAAGCGATGTGGACAGGAACGCGGATGCCGACGAGAGCGCTTCAATCACCTGGTCGCGGGTTCGCCAGCCGGTGACGTCAACGCCACTTGCTTCAAGTTTTCCGCGCAAACTCGGTTCACCGTCGCCTAACCATAAGAAATTGATTGGCAAACCTTCCAACCGTGACTTTTGAGCTATTTCTGCGAACAGCGCTGGATTCTTCTGCGGCCTGATCTGGCCGGAGTTGATGACAGTGAGCGGGTGCGTTCCTATAGCTGAGTTCTTTTTCCAGCCTGCTGGGATTGCGTTCTCCACCAGCAAACAATGACTTTTTGGCAGGTTCTTTCGTATGCAGACGAGCTCGCTGTTCGAGCATGCGACATAGCTGGCAGTGCGGACTCCCGCAACCTTTTCCAGTGCAATGAAGGCAGCGCGCTTCGCTGCGTTGATGTCGCGGCGCATGAATGATATGCAATGCGGAACGTAGAAAATGCGGCAGCTTTCAAGTATTCCAACAGTTGCAATTCTGCCGAGGAAGCCAGCGAAGGAGGAGTGCAGGAAGATCGCATCTGGCTCCAGCACAGCCAGTGTAGAACGCAGTGTCGATACCGCGCGTGGCCAGCGGCGAAGTCCGTGCATCGGAATGCAATGCAGGCTGGCATTGGCCGGGAAGTGTGACTCGATGTTATCGGGTGTCTCCGGCCTTCGCGAATAGATAATGGTAAGCGAATGGCCATGCTCGGCCTGCAGTTTTGACAGCAGCGAAACCATGGACAGGGTGCCGGTGGCAGTTGCTTCAACCACATGGCAGATGCTTTTTTGTTTTCTGTTGGCGGACATAAGGCGATTGGGTCAGCAGAGATGTAGGCTGTTGGCCCGAGCGCGCATGTGCTTCCTGATCAGCTTCACCATGCAGATATGGCTGAGCAGGTAGTGCACGCAGAGCAACGCGGAGTACAGGCCTGTTGCGTGCTTGATAGGCCATCCGAGCAGGTCAGCACTGCCAAAAACGCCAATCACGATCAGGAACCTCGTGGCGTTGAGACGGAGGAGAAGATGCTGGGCTCTAAGTACACTCAGGGCATGTGTGACCGGCGCGCAAACGAATTGAAACGCCATGCTCAAGGAAAGGATTTGTGCTATTTCGCCTGCTGTTCTCCAGGTTGAGCTGAAGACGAGATCGAACAGCCATGGGCCTGCCAGCAGCAGGGCCAGCGTTGGCAGGCAGACCAGTGCCACCAGGGTTTGGGTGACCTCGTTCGTGATTGCCATGATCTGGTTGGGGTGCTTGCGCCCGATTGCGGAAATCTTTGCGAGGTAAACATTGCCCATCGAGTTGGCGAGCAGGTTTATCGGCAGTGATAGTGCTGTAAGTGCAAGTGCAAGCTGGCCGGCGCCAGTCAGGCCAAATACCTTGGGTGCAAGCAGGGCAGGGGCATGGATGGTCGCCATGGTCAGGAACTGAGACGTGAGTTGATAACGGGGCATCTCACTGAAGTAGGCCGCAATAAGTCCGATTCTCGATCTCCGGACGTGGCGGAAATTTCTTTTGGCTACCTTCGAAAACACCTTGAGTAGTGGCGTGTTTCCGCCAGCAAGCTGCAGTAGATGCCCGAGCAACAAGCCGACCGGCTTGAGCTGCAGGGCGCCCAAGGCCGTCTTGGCGATGCTGCCAGCCAGCCCCTGCTGGGCCTGACTCAGGGCGAGTTGACCGAACTTCTGCTTGCGGGTCGCCCACAAGGTCAGTATCTCGTGACAGGCAGTAAGTACCGTTCCGACAATGATCAACGGCAGGTACGGCCTGAGCGCATCAAGCGAGGTGCATTGCAGTATCGCTGGTCCAAAGAAGTAGGTGATGGCGGTCGCCACCGGCGTGTAGATTGTCAGGATAAGCAGGGCCAGGCAGGTCACCGTCAGCGCCGTCGAGTCGCGCAGGGGGAGCGGTATCGCGCAGACGTAACGCAGGGTGGATAGCGTGGCTGTCAGGGCCACGATGGCTGCGAAAGCTGCCAGCATTCCGAGATGATCGGGTGAGTAAACGCGCGCAATGACCGGTATCGCGAGCAGTGCTGCCAGTTTTCCCACAGCGTTGCCGCCAGCGAGTTTCAACATTGTCCGCTGCAGGGTGCTGAGGCTGCCACCGAGCGGCGATTGATCTTCGTTGTTGGGGCTAGGCTGACCAGCTGGAAGAGGCGTATTCATGAGCGATTACCAGCGTTTGCAACGCTGACGGCTGCAATCTCGGTCGGTGAGCGCCTTCTTCCTGGATTTTCGACAATCCGCTCTGATGGCCTGCAGGGATCAGTACGCATTTCTGTGAACGAAACCTTTGAATAGCGTCAGAACTATCACCTTCAGGTCAAACCAGAGCGACCAGTTCTCGATATAAAACAGATCACACTCAATGCGCTTATTGAGGTCGGTGGAGCCACGCCAGCCATTGACCTGGGCCCAGCCAGTGATGCCTGCTTTGACCATATGCTTTTTCATGTAGGACGGAATTTCGTGCTTGAACTGATGCACGAATACCGGTCGCTCGGGACGTGGGCCTACGATGGACATATCGCCAAGCAGTACGTTCAAAAATTGCGGAAGCTCGTCAAGGCTGGTCTTTCGCAGGAACGCGCCCACCTTGGTGGCGCGGTTCTCGCCTGCCTTCGCCCATACCGCGCCGCTGCCGGTTTCTGCATCCACCGGCATAGAGCGGAACTTGAGCATCTGGAAGGTTTTGTTGTTCCAGCTCATGCGCTCCTGGCGGTAGAAGACGGGTCCGGGCGAGCTCAGTTTCACTGCGATCGCTATCGTCAGCATCAGTGGGAATATCATCAGCAGGATCAACGCGGCCAGTAGACGGTCTTCCAGCGCCTTGAGTACGCGGGCGTTACCTTGCAGAGGCGTCTGCTGCAGGTTGATCACCGGCAGGCCGGCGAGTTGCTCAATGGAATGATTGAGCAGGTGGAAGCCGAACATATCGGGAACGAACTTGATGTCGACCGTGGAGTGCTGCAGCTGATTCAGTGCCAGTGTGATTTGCGCTTCATCACGCATTGGCAGCGCAATCCAAACCTGGTCGATCGCATTGTTCTCAACGTATCGCCCAAGGTCGCTCAGGGTGCCGAGTAGGGCCGTTGATTTATCGATCACACAACGATCAGATCGCGTAGAGAACCAGCCGTTGATGGTGATGCCGGCCCAACTGTTGTCGCGCAGTGTGGTGATGATTTTCTGTGTGTCCGCCGTGGCGCCGACGATTACTGCCGTGCGCAGATCGTTGCCGCGCGCGCGCGCCCAAGCGGCCGTGGCTCGAATCAGAAGGCGCAGCACAGACACGGACGTCAAGCTCAGCAAGAACCAGCTTCCTACCCAGGCAGTCGCCTGAGCATCAGTGAGCTTGATCGCGCCAACGTAGGCAAACAAGCAACCAAAAATGACTGCCCACTTCAGCAGAATCTGAACCAACTCTGCCAGCAGGCTGCGCCCGCGCCAGCTGGAGTAGAGGGAAGACAGGCTGAGCACGAGAAGACCGAGCAGCATCGTGATCGCGATCAATCGCCAGTAGTTCACCGATAACTGCAAGTCATTGAACTGCAGCCGGTATACATGCACTGGTCGGGCATCCCATCGACCCGACGGCTGCGGTCTTGCTGCGTGAGCATGGACACGATGCTGATGCACACAGGGCCAGGCAGGTGACGCCGTCAACACTCGGCGCGGCTGATCTGATTCTGGTCATGGAACGGGCACACCTTGCGCAGATCGCGCGCGAGGTGCCGCAGGTTAGTGGAAAGACCTTTCTGCTGGGCCGCTGGGACAACTCCGAAGTGCCCGACCCGTATCGGCAACAGCGCGTCGCCTTTGACCTCGCCGACGACGAAGACCTCCTTGCGATCCAGATGGGGAACGTGGATCTGATCGTCTGCCTTCAGGAAAATAGTGGTGCTGCCGCCAGTACGGCCCATCAGCTCCAGATCGATGGTGTAGCTCACGCCGTCGCGGCTGATACGTACACCGGACAGATCCGCTTGCATCGGGTCCAAGCCGGATTGGCTGATTGCATCACTCAGGGTCAGCGGTGAAACCGTCAGCGGAATGGTTGCTGCTTGGCGCGAGGCACCCGTTACCCAGACGCGCTGGCTGGAATAGCTGAGCATGGATACATCGACCTGCGGTGCTTCGATGTAGCGCGCCAGTTTGGTAGTGAGTTCATCGCGCAATTCGCTCGGTGTCTTGCCTTCCGCGCTCACTTTGCCGATGTACGGGTAGAACAATGTGCCATCGGATTGCACCAGACGGCCGGCTGCATTCAGTTGCTGCTGCGGGCCGGCCGGAACCGTGAGTTCGGGGTGGTCCCACACCGTGATGTAGAGCATGTCGCCGGCGCCGATCCTATACGGACCAGGCCGGTAGTTGACCAGTGCAGCTGGCAGTGTGTCGACGTCGCGTGTGGCGCGTTCCATTGCGATCAGTTTTGGGGTGATCGGCAGTAGTTCTATCTGGCCATCGGTGACGGATTGACTACCTTGCGCCAGCGTATTGCTACGCACGTGCTGGCCCGGCGCGAGCACGCAGCCGGTGAGTGACAACGCGAGCGCCAAGGGGGCGACAAGACGCTTGCAGTTCATTTCTTATTCCTCGCCCGGGCGGGCACTAATAACCTCTCACCAGCGAGATGGCTGGCAAGAGGTGGTGGCAGATGCCGTTGATGAGTTACTTGGTGCCAGTGGGGCCCGGAGTCTTCGTGCTACCGCTGTTGCCATCGTCGTTGTTGGAGACCAGTGCATAGACCAGTGCGCCAGCTGCGATACCAGCGCCAATCTTCACGCCGCGGCTCAGGGCGCCTCGGGCCGTGGAACCAGCTTCTTCGGCGCCTGCCAGTTCGGTGCTGTACTCGCCTTCGTGCAGGCCCAGTTCACCATGTGTGGCGGTTTCGTCGGTTGCGACGGCGTCGGAGACGCTGGGCATCTCCTGCTGCGCCGGGGCTTCAACTTCGGCTTGTTCGGGTGCAGCGGCTTCCTGGGTGACAATGGCGGGCTGTTCAAACGCCGGCGGATCCTGGGCGATTGCCGGGAAGGACAGCGCGGCGAGGGTCAGTGCGTAAAAAGATTTCTTCATTGCTGGTTCTCATCTTCCGCTGGAAGCGGCTGCGATTGGGGTTGTGCGACTGCCGGCGGGCCGGAGGGGCACGCGCGGCTCCAGGGCATCTGTTGGGAGGGGCGCGCTGATGCGGCTTGTAGACGACCACAGAAATTGTAGGGAGGCAGCCGGGCAGCTTGGACTAGGCTTTGTCTGAAATTTCCCTGTGGTTTTCGGTTGCCTGAGCCCTGCGCAGCCTGCCCTCCTTTCGGTTGGCGTGCACAGGGAAGAAGCTGGCGTGAAGCAGATCGGGCGGGGAGCGGTTCAAGGTGAAAAACGCGAGGATTTAGCGCTGGAGATGCTTCCTGGCGCGGCGCCGACCGGTCTGTGCTTCATCGTTGGGCGGGAAGTGCTGGCTGGGGGCGGCGCTTGCCTGTAATCTTGGCCTCCGTCTTTTGACTCCGTAGCTCAGCTGGATAGAGCGGTCCCCTCCTAAGGGACAGGTCGCACGTTCGAATCGTGTCGGGGTCACCATCTTTCCGCGCAGCTTGCGGTGCCCGCTGCAAGCGCCAGCCAGTCCCTGGTGTTCATGCCGATGCAGTGCGGTGAAGCCTTGAATTTCCGTAGCTATGGTCCGCTGGGCCATTCGCATAGCCATGACCATCTGCAGCTGGTGTTGCCGCTACGTGGCAGCCTGGAGTTGGATATCGATGGGCGGGGCGGTCGTTTGGACGTCTCGCAGGGGGCGCTGATTGTCCCGGGCGCGGTCCATGTACAGGCCGGTAGTGGGCAAAACCGGTTTCTGATCGTGGACTGTGACAGTGCGCTGTTGGAGCGGTCCCAGGTGGATCAGGGGCGGACACGCCCATTTCTGGCTGTATCGGCGGCGGCGCGCAGTTTGCTCGAATTCGTAGATATCAGCGCGGGTAGCCAGGACGTGGTGGACGCCGCTGTCGCCATGCATGTATTGCCGTTGTTGCTGGATAGCCTGTTTGCTAAGCAACGCGCCTAAGCGGACGACAGTGCTGGCTTGCGGCGTGTGTGTGAGCAGATCCGCGCCACGCCAGGGCAGGCGTGGCCGCTAGGGCGGATGGCGAAGGTGGCTGGTATGGGGTTGACCACGCTGCATGGTGCGTTCAAACGGCGATTTGGCCTCACGCCGGGGCAATGGTTGCAGCAACAGCGCCTGCAATGGGCGCAGTGTCAGCTAGCCGAGGGCAAGCAGTCGGTCGCACAGATTGCCCAGCAGGCCGGCTTCTCCGACCAGAGTTCATTGACCCGCGCGATGCGCCGCTCGCGGGGGATTACCCCCGGGCGGTATAGGCGGAGCCTTGACGCGTAGTTTGAGCACAGCATCGCGTAGCTTGGGACAATACTGGGCAGGCTGGCACTTGGATGCTGGTGTTGTGTCTGAACGTCGGGTGGGTTGATGAAAGAGCGGATGTTGTTCGGAATTGGCAACGGCGTGGCTTCGGGTGCGCTGTGGGGTCTGGTGTTCCTTGCGCCAGCTGTGCTGGCGGACTTTTCACCGCTACAGCTGGCTGCGGCGCGCTATCTCATTTATGGACTGGTTGCGGTGATCTTGCTGGTGCCACGTTGGCCAGCGTTGCGGGCGCATATCGGCAAGGCGGACTGGAAGGCGCTGACCTGGTTGAGCCTGCTGGGCAATCTTGTCTATTTCGTGCTGCTGTCCATCTGCGTGCAGTGGAGTGGCGGTGGTGCGGCGGCGTTGATCGTCGGCATGGTGCCTGTGCTGGTCGCCGTGGTGGGGGCGCGTGAACCGGGGGCGGTGCCGCTGTCGCGGCTGGCGCCAGCCCTGCTTCTATGTGTGGCAGGCGTGGTCTTGATGGGCTACCAGGCCATCGCCTCGACACATGTGCAGGCCACTACGGTGCAGCGACTGATCGGGTTGCTGTGTGGGGTTGGTGCGCTGTTGTCCTGGACCGCTTATTCGGTGGGGAATACCCGCTGGTTGGCCAGGGTTCCCGGTGTGTCCGGGCATGATTGGTCGCTGCTGACCGGCGTGGCGACCGGGGGCCTGGCCTTGCTGCTGGCACCGGTCGCCTTTGCCGACAGCGCAGCAGGGCATTCGGGACGTGAATGGGCGGGCTTCTGGGCGATGGCCGCTGCAGTGGCGGTGTTTGCTTCCATACTGGGCAATGCCTGCTGGAACCGCGCAAGCCGAGCCCTGCCACTGACCCTGGGTGGGCAGATGATCGTGTTCGAGACCTTGTTCGGGCTGCTCTACGGCTTCCTGTGGCAGCAGCGCTGGCCAGTGGCAATCGAGATTGTTGCTGCGCTCTGTCTTCTGGCCGGCGTGGTCTGGAGCGCTGCGGCGCACCGGCCGAAGGCGGTAGAGGCAGCTTCGGCCTGAGAATCCTGCGCAGTCAGGTGGCGAAAGCCTGACTGCGATGCTGCTTTCGATTGCTTGCGGACGGTAGTAGGTCGGCAAGGTCCGCAGGCAGCGCCCGCGGCTGTGACGCAGCTGTTGCGCGCTGCTTGTCGGATAAATGCGCGACGTTCGCGCTTGATGACATTTGCAACTTTTAGCTGCAGGTTTGGCGACGTTGCCTTTGTCTGTGTTTTTGCAACGCAGCACTTGACAGCCTGATCCCGGCTGTTGTCTCTTGAAGGCCATGAACAGCCCGCAGCCCCTCGTCAGCCTCCTGCAGTCGCCTTCCGGCGGCGCCATTACCACCGCCACTATTACCGTCACCATTAGCCCGGTGCGGCCCGTCGTCTTCGCGTAATTTCCGAAAACCACGGCCCCGCACCCGGATCAGGATGCGGGGGAACCCCATCAAGATGCGTGTCGGGGCCTCCAGCCGAGGTTCTTCCGATGTCGTCAGTTGCTGCTTCTCCCGCCGATTCCGCCGCGAACGCTGCCGTTCGCACCGTGGTGCACAAATTCGGCGGCACGTCGGTCGCCGATGCCGAGCGTTACCGTCATGTGGCGCAGCTGTTGCTGGCCCGCGACGAGACCGTGCAGGTGACCGTGGTGTCGGCGATGAAGGGCGTGACCGATGCGTTGATCGGCCTGGCCAAGGCTGCGGCAGCAGCGGACCCGGCCTGGGATGAGCGCTGGCATGAGTTGCGGGCGCGCCATCGTGGTGCCGCCGTGGCGCTGCTGGGAGAGCACTCCGGGCTGACCATCGAATGGCTGGATGCGCGTTTCGAGCGTCTGCGCGAGATTCTGGCGGCGTTGGCCGTGATTGGTGAGTTACCCCAGGAAGTGCTGGACCGCGTGCAGGGCCTGGGCGAAGTGTTTTCGGCCCACCTGTTGGGTCACCACCTGCAGGCCCTGGGCGAAGACGCCGACATCCTGGATGCGCGCGACGTCCTGGTGGTCAACCATGGCGAGCTTGGCGTTGATGTCGATTGGAAGTCCAGCGCTGCCAAGCTGGCGTTGTGGCGCGAGTCGCACCCGGCGCAGCGGCTGGTGGTTACCGGTTTTGTCGCCCGCGACCGCAAGGGCAACATCACCACCTTGGGGCGCAATGGCAGTGATTTCTCCGGCGCCATCTTTGCCGCCTTGTTTGCCGCCGACGAACTGCATATCTGGACCGACGTCGATGGCGTGCTCTCGGCTGACCCGCGGGTAGTTCCGGAAGCAGTGCAGCTGGACGCACTGAGCTATGACGAAGCCTGCGAACTGGCTTACTTCGGTGCCAAGGTGGTGCATCCGCAGACCATGTCGCCGGCCATCGAGCGCGGTCTGCCGATCATAATCCGCAACACCTTCCATCCGGATCATCCGGGTACCCGCATCACCGCCGATAGCTCCAGCGGTGGTCCGATCAAGGGCCTGACCCTGAGTGCGGACCTTGCGGTATTGAATGTCGAAGGTACCGGCCTGATCGGTGTGCCAGGTACCGCCGAACGCGTGTTCTCGGCGCTGCGCAACGCACATGTGTCGGTGGTGATGATCTCGCAGGGTTCCTCGGAACATTCGATCTGCTGCGTGGTGAAACAGGCCGAGGCGGAGTTCGCCCGTGACGCACTGACCCAGGCGTTCTCGCACGAGTTGGCAGCGGGCCAGGTGCAGCGCGTGCAGCTCACCAGCGGGGTGAGCGTGCTTGCAGCGGTGGGTGATGGCATGGCCGGCCAGCCGGGCGTTGCCGCACGTCTGTTCGAATCGCTGGGTCGCGCACAGGTCAATATCCTGGCCATCGCGCAGGGCTCGTCCGAACGCAATATCTCGGTC
This sequence comes from Stenotrophomonas sp. STEN029, assembly GCF_056760015.1. Taxonomy (NCBI): domain Bacteria; kingdom Pseudomonadati; phylum Pseudomonadota; class Gammaproteobacteria; order Lysobacterales; family Lysobacteraceae; genus Stenotrophomonas; species Stenotrophomonas sp. STEN029. The sequence continues at coordinate 11,209 of NZ_JBRREC010000056.1, forward strand.
GCGATCGAAGCCTGCGATGCGACCAAGGCGCTGCGCGCCGCGCACGCCGGCTTCTGGTTGTCGCCACAGACCTTCTCGGTCGGCGTGATCGGGCCGGGCAATGTCGGTGCAGCCTTGCTTGAGCAGTTGTATGCGTCCGAAGCGGCGCTGCTAGCCAGGGCCAAGCTGGATCTGCGCCTGCGTGCGGTCGCCTCGCGCAACCGCATGGTGCTCGACCAGCGTGGCATGCACGGCAACTGGAAGGCCGCATTCGACTCGGCAGCGCTGCCGAATGATCTTGATCTGTTCACCGAGCACCTGTTGTCGGCGCGTCTGCCGCATACGCTGATCATCGATTGCAGTGGCAGTGCCGAAGTCGCCGATCGCTATGCCGGCTGGTTGGCCGCCGGCATCCATGTGGTCACCCCGAACAAGCAGGCAGGCTCCGGTCCCCTGGCACGCTACCAGGCGATCCGCGAGGCGGCGGCGTCTACCGGCGCACGCTTCCGCTACGAAGCCACGGTGGGCGCGGGTCTGCCGGTGATCACCACGCTGCGCGATCTGGTCGATACTGGTGATGACGTGACGGCGATCGCCGGCATTTTCTCCGGCACGCTGGCCTGGTTGTTCAACAAATACGATGGCAGCGTGCCGTTCTCCGAGCTGGTCACGCAGGCGCGTGGCATGGGCTACACCGAGCCGGACCCGCGTGACGACCTGTCCGGCGTGGATGTGGCCCGCAAGCTGGTGATCCTCGCCCGCGAAGCCGGGTATGAGTTGAGCCTGGAAGACGTGGCGGTGGAAAGCCTGGTGCCCGCTGCATTGCAGGGCGCGAGCGTCGACGATTTCATGGCACGCCTGCATGAAGTGGACGCGGGCTTCGCGCAACGCCTGGCCGATGCGCGTGCGCGTGGCAATGTGCTGCGCTATGTCGCCCAATTCAAACCGGGGCAGCAGCCCAGCGTTGGCCTTGTGGAGCTGCCCGGTGAGCATGCCTTCGCAAACCTGCGCCTGACCGACAACGTGGTGCAGTTCACCACCCGTCGTTATTGCGACAACCCCCTGGTGGTGCAGGGCCCGGGTGCTGGCCCGGAAGTGACGGCGGCCGGCGTGTTTGCCGATGTGCTGCGAGTGGCGGCTGGCGAGGGAGCGCGATTGTGAGCGGCGTGTTGAACAGTTCCGTGGCACGCCAGGCGCGGGCATTCTCGCCGGCGTCGGTGGCCAATGTGGCGGTCGGCTTTGATCTGCTGGGCTATGCGGTGCCTGACGTTGGTGACACGGTAACGGTACGTCGCATTGATGCGCCGGAAGTGCGCATCGTCGCTATTCGCGGTTCGGCGGTGGAGTTGCCCCTGGATGCGCCCAGCAATACCGCAGGTGCGGCGCTGATTGCCTTGCGCGAGGCGCTGGCGCTGCCGTTCGGTTTCGAACTGGAGATCGACAAGGGCATACCACTGAGCTCGGGCATGGGCGGCTCGGCTGCGTCCTGTGTGGCGGCCTTGATCGCTGCCAATGCCTTGCTCGATGTGCCGCTGAGCCGTGAGCAGCTTTACCGGTACTCATTGGAAGGCGAAGCGGTCGCCAGTGGCAGCCGCCACGGCGACAACCTTGGCCCGATGTTCCTCGGTGGTTTGGTGCTCTCTACCTTGGAGCGATTGGTGCCGGTGCCGGTGCCTGCGCATTGGCATAGCCTGCTGGTGCATCCGGAGGCGTTGCTGGAAACGCGGCGCGCACGGGAGGCGTTGCAGGGCAGCTATGCATTGAAGGAGTTTGTCGCCCAGAGCAGCAATCTGGCCCTGGTACTGGCCGGTTGCCATGCCGGCGATGCGGGCCTGGTGAGGGCGGGCTTGGCCGATGTTTTGGTCGAGCCGCGGCGTGCGCCCCTGATTGTCGGCTTCGACGCGGCCAAGGCCGCCGCTCTGGCTGCAGGCGCGATGGGTGCAAGCATCTCCGGCGCAGGCCCCAGTGTCTTTGCCTGGTTTGAAGACCGTGATGCTGCATTGGCTGCCGCGCCCAAGGTGCAGGCAGCCTTCGCTGCGGCAGGTTTCGACAGCCAAAGCTGGGTAAGTCCGATCAACAGCCCCGGCGCCAGACTGCTCTAAGCCCGATAGCCCCTCTCCCATCGGGAGAGGGGTTGGGGTGAGGGGGACCCTTGCGCGGGTCTCGAGTCCAGAGCAGCACACAAACCATTTCGCGGATTTCCGAATGAACTTCATCTCCACCCGCAACGCATCCCTCGCCGCTACGCTGAGCCAGGCCATTGCCGCCGGTCTGGCACCCGATGGCGGCTTGTACGTACCCGAGACTATGCCGGCAGTACGCACCATGCAGTTGGGCGATACCCTCGCCGCGACCGCTACCGAGCTGCTGCAGCCATTCTTCGCTGACGACGCCCTGGCATCCGAATTACCGAAGATCTGCAGCGAAGCCTTCGACTTTCCGGCGCCACTGCAGGCCTTGGCGACCCGCAACGATCATGTGCTGGAGCTGTTCCACGGTCCCACTGCGGCGTTCAAGGATTTCGGTGCGCGCTTCCTTGCTGCGAGCCTGTCGCGCTTGCGTGCAGGGCAGGAGCGTCCGCTGACCATCGTGGTCGCAACGTCTGGCGACACCGGTGCTGCTGTCGCTGCAGCCTTCCACAATCAGCCCAACCTTCAGGTCGTGGTGCTGTACCCGGATGGGCGCGTATCGCCGCGTCAGGCGCATCAGCTTGGCTGCCTGGGCGGCAATATCCGGGCACTGCGCGTGGCCGGGTCGTTCGACGATTGCCAGGCCATGGCCAAGCAGGCGCTGGGTGATACCGATCTGCAGACGCAGGTGCCATTGAGCTCGGCCAACAGCATCAGCCTGGGGCGCTTGTTGCCGCAGATGAGCTATTACGCACACGCGGCGCTGAGCCATCAGGCCGCGCATGGTTCACTGCTGAATTTCGTCATTCCCACCGGGAACCTTGGCAACGCGATGGCGGCAGTGATGGCCCGGGCGCTGGGTGTGCCGTTGGGGCGTATCGTGCTGGCGACCAATGCCAACCGTGTATTGCCTGAGTACTTCAACGGCGGTGACTACGTGCCGAAGGCCAGCGTCGCCACGCTTGCCAATGCGATGGACGTGGGTGCCCCGAGCAATTTCGAACGACTGCGCTGGCTGTACAAGGGCGATGATGCAGCACTGCGCGCTGCCTTTACCTCACAGGCGGTGGACGATGCCACCATCCGCGAGATCATCGCTCGCCGCTATGGTGCCTATGGCGAAGTGTTCTGTCCGCATACTGCCACGGCGGTGCAGGTCCTGGAGCAGCTGCGTGCCAATGGCAGTGCAGCGTCGGATCAACATTGGGCAGTGGCAGCGACCGCACACCCGGCTAAATTTGAATCGGTGGTCGAACCGCTGATCGGTCGTGAAGTCGAAGTGCCGCCTGCGCTGGCTGAGCTGTTGAAGCGTCCCGCCCACGCCGAACCCTGCGCACCGGATTACCCGGCCCTGCGCGAAAAGCTGCTGTAAGAGGTAGTGCCGAGCCATGCTCGGCAGAGGCTCTGCCGATACAACCGGTTGTAGGAGCGGCGGCGTCTATTCATGTAGTGCCGAGCCATGCTCGGCAAGGGCGTCACTGATAACGCCTCAGCCGAGCATGGCTCGGCTCTACAGATGGAGCGTCAGAACTCGTCGTTGGCCAGCTGTTGCAGTTCGGCGAAATCCAGGATCTCCACCACATTCAGGTGGGGCAGGGCGATCAGGCCCTGCTGGCGCAACTTGGTAAAGGTACGGCTCACCGTCTCCATGGTCAGGCCAAGATGGTCGGCGATATCGCCGCGGCCCATCGGCAAGGAGACCCGGTTGCTGCTGCGGCCATTCAAGGTTGCCTCGCGGGCAGCCAGGCGCAGCAGGAAGTCAGCCAGCCGCTCCGGCGGCTGCAGGCGGGCCAGTGCAAGTGCATTGTCCTGAGCTGCGTCCAGCTCCTGGCAGGCGCGTTGCAGCAGCTTGCGTTCCAGGTGCGGGTAACGCTGGCGCAGATCGCGCATCTGCGTGGTCGGCACCCGGCAGACCCGGCTGTCGGCAATCGCCTCGATATCGTAGCGATGGTGGTCGCTGCCGCTCAGGCCCAGATAATCGCCCGGCAGTACGAAGCCGTTCACCTGGCGGCGGCCGTCGGCCAGGGTGCGCACCAAGCGCAGCGCGCCCTCGGTTACTGTATAGACATAAGCGCGCGGCTCACCGGCACGTGCCAGCGTAGTGCCCATGGCGACTGGCGTGGAGACGGTAATCTGCTCCAGCGCATGTACCTCATCACAGGACAGGGCCGAGCACACCGACAGGTGGCGGACCGAGCACTGCAGGCACTCGCGCCCGCCATTGCCTTCGGGGCCAATAGACGAAACGGGGTATTGCTCGGTGCCTTGGGCTGGCCGGGACATGTCTACAGCAGGGGGGTAGGGTGCCCCAAATTGTACTTCATGCGGCCAGACGGGCGGTGTGCGGCTAGAATTGGCGACCGTTCCCCCTATTGTGTTGCAGGAGTTTTGCCCGTGATCAAGCCCCGTACCCCGCCCGGCATCATGGAATTGTTGCCGCGCGAGCAGATCGCGTTCCAGCGCATGCTGGACGTCATCCGCCGCAACTACGAGCGCTTCGGGTTCCTGCCGGTGGAAACCCCGGTGTTCGAGCTGTCCGATGTGCTGCTGACCAAGTCCGGCGGCGAGACCGAGCGCCAGGTGTACTTCGTGCAGTCCACCGGTGCGCTGGCTAATGCTGCCGAATCGACCGACAAGGGCGGCCTGCCGGAGATGGCGCTGCGCTTCGACCTGACCGTACCGCTGGCCCGTTACGTGGCCGAGCACGAACACGACCTGAGTTTCCCGTTCCGTCGCTACCAGATGCAGCGCGTTTACCGTGGCGAACGTGCCCAGCGTGGCCGCTTCCGCGAGTTCTACCAGTGCGACGTCGATGTGATCGGCAAGGACACGTTGAGCATCCGTTACGACGCGGAGGTGCTGGCAGTCATCTACGCAGTGTTCTCGGAACTGCGCATCGGCAACTTCGCCGTTCAGCTGAACAACCGCAAGCTGATGCGTGGTTTCTTCGAAGCGCAGGGCGTTGTGGATGCAGGGCAGCAGGCGCTGGTGCTGCGCGAGGTCGACAAGCTCGACAAGCGTGGTCCGGACTATGTGCGTGAAACCCTGGTTGGTCCCGATTTCGGCCTGCCCGCCGAGGCAGTCGAACGCATCCTGGCTTTCGTCGAGGTCCGTTCGAGCTCGCACGCGGACGCGTTGGCGCAGATCGACGCGGTGTTGGCTGCTGCAGGCGACTCGGCCAGCGAATCGCTGCGTACCGGTGCAGCCGAATTGCGTGAAGTGCTGGAGCTGGTGAAGGCGCTGGGCGTGCCGGAAACCGCGTATTGCCTGAATTTCTCCATCGCCCGCGGGCTGGATTACTACACCGGTACGGTGTACGAGACCAGCTTGGTTGATCACCCGCAGATCGGCTCGATCTGCTCGGGCGGCCGTTATGACGACCTGGCCAGCCACTACACCAAGTCCAAGTTGCCGGGCGTTGGTATCTCGATTGGCTTGACCCGTTTGTTCTGGCAGCTGCGCGAGGCCAATCTTATCGACGGAATCGCCGAAAGCAGTGTGCACGCGATGGTTGCGTTGATGGACGAGGCAGCGATGCCGCAGTCGTTGGATATCGCCCGTCGCCTGCGGGCCGGCGGTATCAATACCGAAGTGCAGATGGAGCCGAAGAAGATCGGCAAGCAGTTCCAGTACGCGGCCAAGGCTGGCATCCGCTTCGTGGTGCTGGCCGGTGAGGACGAGCTGGCGCGCGGCGTGGTGGCGGTGAAGGATCTGCTCCGTGAGCAGCAGTTCGAGGTGGCCCGGGATGAATTGGCTTCTACCCTCCAGGTGGAGCTGGAACAGACCCGCGCGATGGCGCGCTGATGAAAAGCCCCGCATAGCGGGGCTTTTTTTTGTCTGTAGAGCCGAGCCATGCTCGGCTGGGGCATCGCCAGAAAAGCCTCTGCCGAGCACGGCTCGGCACTACAGATCCGCTCCATCCCTTTCGCACAGCGAAGGGGAGGGTTGGGGGGGGGGGCGAGCTGTTTCCCAACGGATACCAAGCAAGCTTCACGGCTCACGCCGCTCCCACAAGGGCAGGGCCGCCTGTAGAGCCGAGCCATGCTCGGCTGAAGCGTCACCGGGAAAGCCTCTGCCGAGCAAGGCTCGGCACTACAGATCCGCTCCATCCCTTTCGCACAGCGAAGGGGGGGGGGCTGGGGAGGGGTGAGCCTTTTACCGACGGATGTGGCGCCGGCTTCGCGGCTCACGTCGCTCCCACATAGGTGGCTATACCTGTAGTGCCGAGCCACGCTCGGCAGGGGCATCGCCAGAAAAGCCTCTACCGAGCATGGCTCGGCACTGCCGGTTGAGTCGTTTGACTCGGGGTGCGTTTCGAACTAATGTATTAGCACGCTATTACATTGATACATGATGAAGACACGCCCTGACATCGAACGTGAAAAGCCATCCGACGCCCCGTTGAAGGCGTTGGCGCGTACGTTGGCTGCGCTGGACAAGCCGCAGGAGGTGCAGGCCTTCCTGCGCGATCTGTGCACGCCGGCTGAGCTGGAAGCCATGGCTGACCGCTGGCGGGTGGTTCCCTTGCTGCGCAAGGGTGTGCCTTATCGCGAGATCTATGACCTGACCGGGGTGAGCGTCACCACCATCGGTCGGGTTGCGCGTTCGCTCGAGCACGGTGCCGGCGGCTATGCCGCCGCCATCGACCGTCTAGCCGCGCGCAAAACCGAATCCAACTGAGATAACCCCATGAGTGCTTCAACCTCCGCCCCGGCACGCGACCGGCTGCGTATCGCCATCCAGAAAAGCGGCCGTTTGGCCGATCCCGCGCGCAGCCTGCTGGCGGCTTGTGGGCTGAGCTGGCGGCAGAGCCGCGACAAGTTGTTCTGCTTCGGCGAATCGCTGCCGGTGGACCTGCTGCTGGTGCGTGATGACGATATTCCGGGTTTGATCGCCGACGGCGTCTGCGACCTCGGCGTGGTCGGCTTGAACGAGCTGGATGAACAGGCCAAGGCCCGTCGCCAGATCGGCCTGGCGGACGCTTACCAACCGTTGCGTGGCCTCGGTTTCGGCTCCTGCCGTTTGATGATCGCGGTGCCGGAAGACTGGGATTGGCAGGGCGTGCAGATGCTGCAGGGCAAGCGCATCGCCACCAGCTATCCGGCCATCCTTGCCGCCTGGCTGAAAGACAAGGGTGTCGATGCGCAGGTCGTTGAGTTGTCCGGTTCGGTGGAAATCGCACCAAAGCTCGGCACCGCTGAACTGATCTGCGATCTGGTTTCCAGTGGCGCCACCTTGGCCGCCAACCAGCTCAAGCCGGTGGAGGTGCTGCTGGAAAGTGAGGCGGTACTGGCTGGCCCGGTGCACGAACTGGATGACGCCCGTGCGGGCCTGATGGCGATGCTGCTGCGCCGTCTCGACGGTTTGAGCAAGGTGCAGGACCAGAAGCTGCTCATGTTCAGCGCGAGCGAAGACCGCGTTGAGGAACTGGCTCGACTGTTGCCCGACGCCGAGCCGCTGCTGCGGCTGCCAGGGCAGGGCGAAGCCGTGCGCCTGCAGACGATGTGCAGTGGCGCACTCAGCTGGCAGCGGTTGGAAGAGCTGGAGCGCGCTGGCGCGCAAGGCCTGATGGTCTTGGCCGTGGAGAAGTCGCTGGTATGAACATCCTCGATTGGAACGCGCTCGACGCCAATGCACAGGCGCGCGCTCTGACCCGTCCGGTACAGACTGTTGCCGCGCAGACCCGCGATTCCGTCGCTGGCTTGATCGAGCAGGTGCGCACGGGTGGCGACGCTGCGTTGCGCGAGATAACTCAGCGCTTCGACGGCATCGCACCCGAGCGTTTTGAAGTTGGCGAAGCAGAATTCGCCGCTGCCGAACTGGCGGTCTCGGCAGAGCTGCGCATCGCCATGCAGCAGGCCGCAGATCGTATCGATACCTTTCACCGCGCCGGCATGGCCCAGCCCTACAGCGTGGAAACCGCACCGGGCGTGGTCTGCGAAAAGGTCATTCGCCCGATTACGCGCGTTGGTTTGTACGTCCCGGCAGGCAGCGCCCCGTTACCCTCCACTGCATTGATGCTTGGTGTTCCCGCCAAGTTGGCAGGTTGCCGCGAAGTGGTGCTGTGCACGCCGCCGCGCAAGGACGGCACGGCCGACCCCGCAGTACTGGTTGCCGCGCGCCTGACTGGCGTGCACCGAGTGTTCAAGATTGGCGGTGCGCAGGCAATTGCCGCCATGGCACACGGCACTGAATCGGTGCCGTCCTGCGACAAGTTGTTCGGTCCAGGCAACAGCTTCGTCACCGAAGCCAAGCAGCAGGTGGCCCAGGCAGGCGCTGCTGCCATCGATATGCCTGCCGGTCCGTCGGAAGTACTGGTGATCGCCGATGCCGGTGCCAATTCTGCATTTGTCGCCGCCGACCTGCTGTCGCAAGCAGAGCACGGCCCGGATTCGCAGGTACTGCTGCTCAGCGACGATGCAGCGATGATTGCCGCCGTGCAAGAGCAGGTCGAAGCACAGGTCGCACAGCTCAGCCGCGAGGCGATTGCGCGTCAAGCGCTGGGTGCATCGCTGCTGATCAAGGTTGATTCGATTGCGCAGGCATTCCAGATTTCCAACCGCTATGCGCCCGAGCACCTGATTCTCGCCCTGCGCCAGCCGCGTCAGTGGCTGGACAAGGTGGAAGCGGCCGGCTCGGTGTTCCTCGGCGATTACACGCCCGAGGCGCTGGGTGACTATTGTTCTGGCACCAATCACGTGTTGCCGACCGCCGGCGCGGCCCGCGCTTACAGCGGCGTCAGCGTCGCCAGCTACCAGAACCAGATCAGCGTGCAGGAAGCCAGTCGCGAAGGAATTGCCGGTATCGGCCCGTGCGCGCTGACCTTGGCGCGTGCCGAAGGTCTGGGCGCCCACGCCAACGCGGTAGCCCTGCGGCTGGGAGTGGCGCCGTGAGCGTGCTTGATCTGATACGCGAAGACCTGCGTGATTTCGGCGGCTATTCCTCGGCGCGAAGCGCCAAGTTGCAGGGTGATGTCTGGCTCAACGCAAATGAATCGGCCTGGGCGAATCCTGGCGACGCAGATGCCGGTTGCCGTCGTTACCCGGATCCCCAGCCGCAGGCCTTGCGCGAGCGTCTGGCCAGCTTGTATGGCTGCCAGTCCGAGCAGCTGCTGATCGGTCGCGGCAGCGATGAAGCCATCGACCTGCTGGTACGCGCCCTGTGCGAAACCGGTCGTGATGCTGTGTTGTACACACCGCCGGTGTTCGGCATGTACGCAGTCAGTGCACGCCTGCAGAATGCCCCCGCGCTGGAAGTGCCGCTGCTGGATACCGATCAAGGTCTCGTCGCTGATATCGACGCCATTATTGCCAAGGCGAAGCAAGGCAATGCCAAGCTGGTATTCCTCTGCTCGCCGTCCAATCCTGGCGGCCTGAGCATTCCGCTGCAGCAGGTACAGGCCGTGGCCGAAGCACTGAGCGGTCAGGCGCTGGTGGTAGTCGACGAGGCTTACGGCGAGTTTGCCGATGAGCCGTCCGCGACCACGTTGATGGACCGCTTCGACAACATCGCCGTATTGCGTACCTTGTCCAAGGCACACGCACTGGCTGCGGCGCGCATTGGCAGCGTCATTGCCGATGCGGCGCTGATCGCCGTGCTGCGGCGCTGCCAGGCCCCGTATCCGATTCCAGCGCCATGCTCGACGCTGGCGCTTGCTGGGCTCGATGATGCCGCACTTGAGCAGACACGCGCCCGTATCGCGACGGTGCGCAGCGAGCGCAGCCGGCTATGCATCGCCTTGTCGGCACAGCGTGGCGTTCGTCATGTCTATGCCTCGGATGCCAACTTCCTGCTGGTGCGCTTCAATGACGCCGACGCCGCATTCCAGGCCCTGCTGCAGGCGGGCGTGGTGGTGCGTGACCAGCGCGCCGCTCCGCAGCTGCAGGACGCCCTGCGCATCACTCTGGGCACTCCCGAACAGAACGACCGCGTCCTTGACGCACTTGCCACGCTGGAGCTCACCGCATGACCCCCATCCTGTTTGTCGATCGCGATGGCACCTTGATCGAGGAGCCGGCCGACTTCCAGATCGACGCTTACGAGAAGATCCGCTTCGTCAAGAATGTGATCCCGGCAATGCTGAAGCTGCGTGATGCTGGCTATCAGTTCGTCATCGTTTCCAACCAGGACGGACTCGGTTCCGAAGGCTATCCGCAGGCCAGCTTCGACGGCCCGAATGACTTGATGTTGCAGATATTTGCCAGCCAGGGCATTACGTTCCGCGATGTGCTGATCGATCCGAGTTGGCCGCAGGACAACAACCCGAATCGCAAGCCCGGCATCGGCATGATGGTGTCCTACCTGCAGGATCGCAGCATCGATTGGGCGCGTTCGGGCATGGTCGGTGACCGGCCGACCGACATCCAGTTTGCCGACAACATGAAGATCCGTGGCTTCCAGCTGCGCACCGTGCAGTTCGGTGGTGAGTGGGATTGGGATGCGATCGCACACGAGCTGGCCGACGCACCACGCCGCGCTACCGTGCAGCGCGACACAAAAGAAACCCAGATACGCGTATTCGTCGACCTGGACAAGGTGGCCAGCTCGAAGATCAACACTGGCCTGCCTTTCTTTGATCACATGCTCGATCAGATCGGCCGTCATGGCGGCTTCGCGTTGGAAGTGGAAGCCAAAGGCGATCTGCACATCGACGAACACCACACCATCGAGGACACCGGTCTCGCGCTGGGCCAGGCCTTGCGCGAAGCGCTCGGCGACAAGCGTGGTATCGGTCGCTACGGCTTCACCTTGCCAATGGACGAAACCCTGGCCAGCGCTGCGTTGGATTTCAGTGGCCGCCCGTATTTCGTGTTCGATGGCGAGTTCAAGCGTGAGCGCGTTGGCGACATGCCGACCGAACTGGTGCCGCACTTCTTCCGTTCGCTATGCGATGCCAGCGGCTTGAACCTTAATCTCAAGGTGGAGGGTGATAACGATCACCACAAGGTTGAAGCCTGCTTCAAGGCCTTGGCACGCGCCTTGCGCCAGGCCATCCGCAAGGAAGGGACCGAGCTGCCTTCCACCAAGGGCGCGTTGTGAGCAGGGTTGGCCTGGTTGATGCCGGCGGTGCCAATCTTGGCTCGGTGCGCTATGCACTGGAGCGCCTGCAGGTTGACGTGCAGATGGTGCGCACACCAGCGGATCTGGCCGGGCTTGAACGGGTGATCTTGCCGGGTGTTGGTGCTGCGGCCGAAGGCATGAAGCGCCTGCATGCGCAAGGTTTGGTACAGCCGCTGCGCGAACTGCAGGTGCCGTTGATGGGTATCTGCCTGGGCATGCAGTTGTTGTTCGAGCGTTCGGAGGAGGGCGATGTTGAGTGCCTTGGCCTGTTGCCAGGCATCGTCCGCCGCCTGCATCCCGGTGTCGGCGTGCGTGTGCCGCATATGGGTTGGAACAAACTGTTGGCCTTGCGCGAGTCGCCCTTGCTTGACGGCGTGCCGCTCGGCTCCAGCGCCTACTTCGTGCACAGCTACGCCGCTCCGGTCACTTCCGACACCGTCGCTGCCTGTCATCACGGTGGCCTGTTCACCGCCGTGGTCCAGCGTGAGCGTCTATGCGGCGCGCAGTTCCATCCCGAGCGTTCGGCCGGGCCGGGCGCACGCATCCTGCAGAACTTTCTTGAGATCGCCGCATGAGTTTCACTGTTTACCCCGCACTGGATATCCGTGACGGCCGCGTCGTGCGTCTGCTGCAGGGCGACTACGCCAAGCAGACCACCTATGGCGAGGATGCCTTGCCGCGTGCGCACGCATTCGCTGCGACCGGCGCGAGTTGGATGCACCTGGTCGATCTGGATGCGGCCAAGGCCGGTGGCTATACCCTGGCGCCCTTGCTGCAACAGATTGCAGCCACCACCAAGCTGAAGGTGCAGACCGGCGGCGGTGTGCGCGGTCGCGACGATGTGGCGCGCATCCTTGATGCAGGCGCCAGTCGCGTGGTGATCGGCTCACTGGCCGTGCGTCAGCCCGAACAGGTGCTGGCCTGGCTGGCCGAGTTCGGAGCTGAGCAGCTGACCATCGCACTGGATACGCGTCAGGGCGAAGACGGCGTTTGGCGCCTGCCAGTGCACGGTTGGACCGAAACCGCGGACGTGACCCTGGACGAACTGGCCCAGCGCTACGCGCGGGCTGGTATGAAGCACCTGCTGTGCACCGATATTTCCCGTGACGGAATGCTGTCCGGCCCGAATATCGAGCTTTACGCGCATCTTGCGAAACTGCTGCCCGGCGTGGCTGTGCAGGCGTCGGGCGGCGTGCGCGATGCCAACGACATCCGTGCGGCCAAGGCTGCTGGGTGCGGTGGCGCGGTGTTGGGGAAGGCGCTGTTGGAAGGTCACCTGCAACTGGATGAGGCCTTGTCATGTTGAGCCGGCGCATCATTCCCTGCCTGGACGTGCGCGAAGGTCGCGTGGTCAAGGGCGTCAAGTTCCGCGACCATATCGACATGGGCGATATCACCGAACTGGCGCTGCGCTACCGCGATCAGGGCGCCGATGAGCTGGTGTTCTACGACATCTCCGCCAGTCCGGAAGGCCGCTCCGTAGACCGCGCCTGGATCGAGCGGGTGGCGCGCTTGATCGACATCCCGTTCTGCGTGGCCGGCGGCATCCGCGATGTGGAAACCGCGCGCGCCGTGCTCAATTCCGGTGCCGACAAGATTTCCATCAATACCCCGGCGCTGGAGCGCCCGCAGTTGATCGCGGAGTTGGCTGAAGCCTTTGGTGAGCAGTGCGTGGTGGTCGGCATCGACTCCATCCGCGAAGCCGACGGCCAATGGAGGGTGCGCTCTTACACTGGCGATCCGAGCAAGACCCGCGCCGAGGCAAGACTGACCCTGGACTGGGTGCGTGAAGTCCAGTCCCTCGGCGCAGGTGAAATCGTGCTGAACTGCATGGACAGCGACGGTGTGCGCAAGGGGTACGATATTGCACAGTTGCGCCAGGCCCGGGCGCTGTGCACGGTTCCGTTGATCGCCTCTGGCGGCGCGGGCACGCCGCAGCATTTCGCTGATGTATTCGAACAGGCTGACGTTGACGGGGCTTTGGCCGCCAGTGTGTTCCACTCCGGCGCCATCGCAATTCCGGAACTGAAGCAGTTCCTGCGCGAACAACAAATCGAGGTTAGGGATGTCTACTGAATTCAAACCGGTTGATCCGGCCGCATTGGACTGGGAGAAGGTCAACGGCATGATCCCGGTCATCATCCAGGACGAGGCCACGCTGCGTGTGCTGATGCTTGGCTATATGGACCGCGACGCGCTGGAGACCACCCGCAGCAGCGGCAAGGTCACCTTCTTCAGCCGCAGCAAGAAGCGGCTATGGACCAAGGGCGAGACCTCAGGCAACCATCTCGACCTGGTCGACATCCGCAGTGATTGCGACAACGACACCTTGCTGATCACCGTGCGCCCGCATGGCCCGACCTGCCACACGGGCGAGACCAGCTGCTTCGGTGCTGCGCCGGGCAACTTCCTCGGCGCCTTGAATGCCTTGATCAAGCAGCGCGAACACGATCGCCCGCTCAACAGCTACACCACCAAGCTGTTCGAGAAAGGCGCGCGTCATATCGCACAGAAAGTAGGCGAGGAGGGCGTGGAAACCGCACTCGCCGGCGTCGTACAGCGTGACGACGAACTGCTGGGCGAATCGGCCGACCTGCTGTTCCACCTGATCGTGCTGCTGCGCGCCCGCGGCCTGTCGCTGGATGATGCGATCGGCGTGCTGGAGAGCCGTCACGCCAAGGCCGCAGAAAAAGCGGCCAGCTAAGCAACCGTAGTGCCGAGCCATGCTCGGCAGGGGCTTTACCGGCAAACCTAAATCCCACCGGTAATGCCTAGCCGAGCATGGCTCGGCTCTACAGGGAAAGCCAAATGTCACCGGCAAGGCCCAGCCGAGCATGGCTCGGCTCTACAGGTATCGTTCGCCACCTGCCGCAATGCCTTTGCAGCATCCCGGGGCGATAATGGGCGCCTGCCCATTGTCGTCGAGGACTCCATGCGCCCATCCCTGCTGACCGCCCTGCTGCTGGCTTGTGTGCCATTTGCAGCCAGCGCCTCCTGCGTCGACGGCACGGTATTCCTCGACAGCAACGGTAATGGCGGGCAGGACGCGGGTGAGAAGCCGCTGGCGGGCATCCGGGTATCCGATGGCGAGCACATCGTCAGCACCGGCCAGGATGGTCGCTATCAGCTGCCGCCCTCCAGCCAGTCCAACATCTTCATCATCAAACCGGCCGGTTATAGCGCCGCCAAGCGGGCGGATGGGCTGCCTGATATCTGGCGGCCACAGGCAGGCGAGGGCGAAGGCCAATGCCGCCCGTTTGCACTGAAGCCGGAAAAGAACGCTCCCATGAGTTTCCAGGCGCTGTTGCTGGCTGACAGCCAGACCAGCACAGAGTTGGATGTCGGCTACTTCGAGCGTGACATCATTGAACCGCTGCGCGGCAAGCATCAGGCGCGCCTGGGCATGACCCTTGGTGATATCACCAATGACGACCCCAGCCTCTACCCCGCCTTGACCAAGGCGGTCACCTCGCTGGGTGTGCCGTGGCTGCACGTGCCAGGTAACCATGACATGGATCTTGGCGCGAGCAGCGATGCTGATTCGCTGGCCAGCTTCCATCGCCAGCTCGGCCCGGATACCTATGCCTGGGAAGAGGCGTCGATGGTGTTCATTGGCATGGACGACATCATCGCCCAACCCGGGCAGAAGCCGGCGTATGTCGGTGGTCTGCGTGAGGATCAGTTCGCCTTCCTCGAGGCCTATCTGCCCACCATTCCCAAGGACAAGCTGGTGGTGCTGGGCTTCCACATCCCGCTGTTCGACCACGTTTACCGTGCGGAAGATCGCGCCCGTTTGTTCAAGCTGCTGGAACAGGTGCCGCATCCGCTGATCGTCAGCG
The DNA here is from genome assembly GCF_056760015.1 of Stenotrophomonas sp. STEN029. NCBI lineage: Bacteria > Pseudomonadati > Pseudomonadota > Gammaproteobacteria > Lysobacterales > Lysobacteraceae > Stenotrophomonas > Stenotrophomonas sp. STEN029. The sequence goes on from NZ_JBRREC010000056.1 coordinate 26,216, forward strand.
GTCATACCCACAACCAGAGTCAGGTGTTCTGGGGAGCCGCGCAGGGGTGGAACGGTGCCAAGCCGCTGCACGAATACAATGTTGGCGCGGCCTGTGGGGCGTTCTGGTCCGGAATTAAGGATGCGCAAGGCATTCCCGACACCACCATGGCCGACGGTACGCCCAATGGCTACGGCCTGCTCAATGTGCGGCCGCAAGGCCAGTACAGCGTCGAGTACCGGGTTGCCCGCGCGCCTGCCGACCAGCAGATCGCTTTGCATGCACCGAAAGTGCTGCGGCAGGGCGCGTACCCGGCCTGGGGCATCTACGCCAATGTGTTCATGGGCTACGAAGGTCTGCCGGTGGAGTTCCGTGTCGACGGCGGCGAATGGCAGCCGATGAAGCAGGTCAAGCAGGCAGATCCCCGTCTGTTGGTGGAGAACATCGCCGACGATCTTGCCAAAGCGCTGCGTGGCTACGACCGCTCGCCGGAGGCCGTGCCATCCAGTCATTTGTGGCGTGCCGCATTGCCAACCAAGCTCAGCGAAGGTGAGCATGCGGTGGAAGTGCGCACCACATTGAACGGCGTCGAATACCGCAGCCAGACCAGCTACCGGCTGCAAACCGCACAGCCCTGACAGCAAGGGCCGTTGTGGGAGCGGCGTCAGCCGCGAAGCAGGCAATGCTTCGTGGCCAGGACTTTCCGTGATCTGAAAATCTGCGAGTTTCGCGGTTTACACCGCTCCCACAAGCGGTAGCAGTTCGCTGGATAGCGGGCCGGCTGGTGTTTGTAGGAGCGGCGTTAGCCGCGAAGCCGGGGAAGCGTCTGGATCAGGTGTTTTGTAATCTGAGAATCTACGATCTTCGCGATTCACACCGCTCCCACAAGCGGCAGCAGTTCGCCGGATAGCGGGCCGGCTGGTGTTTGTAGGAGCGGCGTCAGCCGCGAAGCCGGGGACGCGTCTGGTCCGGGAATTTCTGGGATCTGGCAATCTACGAGTTTCGCGGCTGACGCCGCTCCTACAACAAAGCAGGGTGCAGGGACGTCATGCGTTGGAAGACAGCAGTGGTCAAACCCACGATTCTCGGTATGGCGTTGGCTACGACCAGTTGCGGCTTTCCGCTGCCTGGCAGCCAATTCCATGTAGAGCCAATGGATCCCGCGCGCAAGCTGATCGGGCAGGTGCAAGGGCAGGGGGCGAGCAGCCCGCTGCTTGGCAGTGAGGTACTGATCGAAGGCATCGTGGTGCGCAACCTGATGGGTGACAGCGACGACATCGGCCAGGAGCTCAGGGAAACCCTGGGCGAAGGCGATCGTGGCACACCCACCATCGGTTGGTTTCTGCAGGACGAGGGCGATGGCAACCCGGTCACTTCCGACGGGGTGTTCGTGCTGGATCAGGGCTATGACACCTCGATCAACATGCCGGCCGAGGCTGAGTTCACCATGCGCATGGGCTCTCGACTTCGCACCGGTGACCGCGTGACCGTGCGCGGCACCGTGGTGGAGTTGCCGCAGCAACAGACGGCCGATCAGCCGCGCACTACCGGTCATCTCGTTTCCCGCGGTGAAGCTGGCGGCACGGTCACTGCGATCGCGGCCATGTCGCTGACGCTTGTTGGATCCGATGAGCGCGCCACCGCAATCGTGCCGGTGCCCGTGGCCGGCAAAGCGGATGACGAATCAAACGAGGGTATGCGGCTTTAAAGCGCGGTGGTCGGTCTGGCGCGGTCAGCCATCATGCTGTACGAGGCGATCACGCACTGCTTCCAATCAGATCACAGGCACAAAAAAAGCCTCCCCGTTTCCGAGGAGGCTTTCAGCGATCAGGCTTGAAACATCAAGCTTCCGGCTTGGCGTCACGCAGCTCGCGGCGCAGGATCTTGCCGACGTTGGTCTTGGGCAGTTCCTTGCGGAACTCGACGATGCGCGGGTGCTTGTAACCGGTCAGGTTGGCGCGGGCGAATTCCTTCACCTGCTCCTCGGTGAGGTTGGGGTCCTTCTTGACGATGACCACCTTCACCACTTCGCCCGACTTCTCGTTGGGTGCACCAACGGCCGCCACTTCCAGGATGCCCGGCATCATTGCCAGCACGTCTTCGATTTCGTTCGGGTAGACGTTGAAGCCGGACACCAGGATCATGTCCTTCTTGCGGTCGACGATATAGAAGAAGCCGTTCTCGTCCATGCGCGCCATGTCGCCGGTATGCAGCCAACCGTCGGAATCCATGACCTTGTCGGTCTCGTCCTGGCGATGCCAGTAGCCCTTCATCACCTGCGGGCCGCGGATACACAGTTCGCCCACTTCGCCCAATGCCACCATCTGGCCGTCGTCGTTCTTGACGCAGGCTTCAGTGGACGGGATCGGCAGGCCGATGGCACCGTTGTATTCCTTCAGGTCCAGCGGGTTGATACAGGCTGCCGGTGAGGTTTCAGTCAGGCCGTAGGCTTCCACCAGGGTGACGCCGGTGACCTTCTTCCACTTGTCAGCCACGGCGCGCTGCACGGCCATGCCGCCGCCGAGCGCAACCTTGAGGTTGGAGAAGTCGACTTCGTCGAAGCCTTCGGTATTGAGCAGGCCGTTGAACAAGGTGTTGACGCCGGTGATGGCGGTGAAACGGTTGTTCTTCAGCTCCTTGACGAAGCCCTTCATGTCACGCGGGTTGGTGATCAGGTAGTTCAGGCCGCCGAGCTTCATGAAGACCAGGCCGTTCGCTGTCAACGCGAAGATGTGGTACAGCGGCAGCGCGGTGATGATCACTTCCTCACCCGGCTTGACGCCCGAGGCGCTGATCCAGGCCGAGGCCTGCTGCATGTTGGCGATCAGGTTGCGGTGGGTCAGCATCGCGCCCTTGGCCACGCCGGTGGTGCCACCGGTGTACTGCAGGAAGGCGATGTCCTCGTGGTCCACCTCGACCACCGGCATGCTGTGGCGCTTGCCCAGCTTCAGCGCATCCTTGAAGCGGATGGCCTTGGGCAGGTCGTAATCCGGCACCATCTTCTTCACGTACTTCAGCACGAAGTTGACGATGGCGCCCTTGGGGAAGCCGAGCATGTCGCCCAGACCGGTGGTGATGACCTGCTTGACCGGCGTATCGGCGATGACCTGCTGCACGGTCTCGCCGAAGTTGTCGACCACCAGCAGCACGGAGACGCCGGCATCGACCAGCTGGTGCTTGAGTTCGCGTGCGGTATACAGCGGGTTGACGTTCACCACGGTCAGGCCGGCGCGCAGGATGCCGAAGATGGCGATCGGGTACTGCAGGCAGTTGGGCATCATGATCGCAACGCGATCGCCCTTCTTCAGCTGCAGCTCGCCCAGCAGGTAGGCGGCGAACTGGGTGACCAGGACGTCCGCTTCGCCATAGGTCAGGACCTTGCCGAAGTTGGAGTAGGCCGGGCGATCACGGAACTTGGCGACCGAGGCATTGAAGACATCGGCGACGGAGTGGAATTCGTTGACGTCGATTTCAGCCGGCACACCAGCCGGGTAGCTCTGCAGCCAAGGACGTTCTTGCGTCATCTTCCCCTCCAGGAAATGGAATGATCTAGTGGTCAGGCCCGATCATCGGGCACCGGCGTTATTGTTGCCAGCATACCGTTCCGAATTGAAAAGGCGAAGGGATAGATGATGCGATCAGTCTTCAACTGCATGCTTTGTGCGGTGATCATGCTTTTGCTGGCCGCTTGCGGCCGCGAACCACCGGAACAGCGTCTGCGCGAAAGTTTTGCTGCAATGCAAAAAAGTGTAGAGGAAGGCAAGCCCGGTGGCTTCATGGAGGGGGTGTCCGAAGACTTCGTGGGCAACGAGGGGCTGGACCGCGCCGGGATGGAGCGTCTGTTGCGTGGGCAGTTGTTGCTCAACGCCAAGGTGGGTGTGCAGACCGGGCCGTTACGGGTGGAGATGGGCGAGGGTGGTACTGCGACGGTGCGCTTCACTGTGCTGCTGACCGGCGGCAACCAGGGGCTGCTGCCCGAGCGTGGGCAGATGCAGGAAGTGGTCACTGGGTGGCGCGAGCAGGATGGGGAGTGGCAGGTGTATAGCGCGGATTGGGCGCCGGTGGGTGGGGAAGGCTGAGCTGCTGGCTTGGTAGCCGGTTGAAGGCTTTGGAGCTTTGGAGCGCAACAGCACCCCTCCCCAACCCTCCCCCTGGGGGGGGGCCCAAGGGGGGGGGGCACACGGGGGGGGGGGGGGCCCCCCCCGAGGGGGGGCCCCCCCGGGGGGGGGGGGGGGGGGGGG
>NZ_JBRREC010000057.1:0-30314 GCF_056760015.1 Stenotrophomonas sp. STEN029
GCATCACGCCCCCTCCCTTTGGCAAAGCCAAGGGGAGGGTTGGGGAGGGGTGGTTCTTCGCTTGGAAAGCCCCCTGCCGAGCATGGCTCGGCACTACCGCTTCAGCCCCTCTTCCGCCTGCGGGGTAAGAGGGGCAGTTTGCGAACCATCGGTTCGCTGCCCTCTCGAACGCCCTTGCGCCGGCGCAAGGGCCGGGGCGCGGAGCGGTGGTTGGGGTGAGGGGGCCTTTCGCTGGGAAAGCCCCCTGCCGAGCATGGCTCGGCACTACCGCCTCAGCCCCCTCCCTTTCGCGTAGCGAAGGGGAGGGTTGGGGAGGGGTGGTTCTTCGCTGGGAAAGCCCCTTGCCGAGCATGGCTCGGCACTACAGGTGGGTCAGGCGCGCTGCTCGCGGGCAGTCATCAGCATGGCGTCGCTGGATTCCTGGAATACGTGCAGACCGAACTCCGGCAGCATCGCCAGCAGGTGGTCGAACATGTCCGACTGGATGGCCTCGTACTTGGCCCAGGCGGTTGAGGAAGTGAAGCAGTAGATCTCCAGCGGCAGGCCCTGCGGGGTCGGCGCCATCTGTCGCACCAGCAGGGTCATGTCCTGATGGATGCCGGGGTTGTTCCGCAGGTACAGCTCGACATAGGCACGGAAGGTGCCCAGATTGGTCAGCCGACGCGCATTGACCGGTTCCGGATGCGCCTGCGCCACCTCCGCATTCCACTGCTGCAGCTCCTGCTGCTTGCCCGCCAGATAGTCATCCAGCAGCGCGATCTGGCCCAATCGCTCCAAACCACCCGCATCGAGGAAACGCACGCTGTGCTGGTCCAGGTAGATCGAACGCTTGATCCGGCGTCCGCCTGATTCCTGCATGCCGCGCCAGTTCTTGAACGACTCGGTGACCAGCTTCTTGGTCGGGATGGTGGTGACAGTCTTGTCCCAGTTCTGCACGGTGACGGTGTGCAGCGCGATGTCGATCACGTCGCCATCAGCATTCTGGCTGGGCATCTCGATCCAATCGCCGATGCGCACGCGGCCATCGCCACTGATCTGCACACTGGCCACCAGCGACAGGATGGTGTCCTGGAAGATCAGCATGAACACCGCCGTGGCCGCGCCCAGGCCGGTGACCAGATGCAGCAGCTCCACGCCGACCAGGATCGCCACGATCGACAGGCCGGCAAACACGAACACCACGATCTTGACGACCTGCAGATAGCCCTTGATCGGCTTGTTGCGGGCATCGGCGCGCCGCTCGTAGAAATCGTTGAAGGCATCCAGCGCGTGCGACACGGCCATCGCGATGGTCAACACCGTCCATGCATGACACAGCGCCTTCAAACCGCTCACCAGCCCCGGCGGCAGCTCCGGCACGATGCTCAAACCCGCAGCAAGCACCACCGATGGCACGATATTGGACAGCCGTGCAATTACCCGCAGCGGCTGCCTGGCGTTGTGGTTGGGACCGGAGAAGCGCTCGATCATCGAACGCAGGCCACGCAACAGGATGCGCTTGGTGACGAAGTTGGCCAGCCATGCCACCAGCAGCAATCCCGCCAGCACCACCGCCGGGTAGGCCATCGGGTACGGCGCCAGCATGTTCTCCAGCTGATCCAACCAACGAATTCCCATTACCGCCATCGTGCACTTCTCCTTCTACTCGTACCGCAGAAACAACCTGTCCAAGCGCATTGCTTGATCGGACAGGCATGACTCAGGCCGCGCACCGCAGTGCGCGCGACCGGATTACAACAGGCTCAGACGTCAGCGCGGCTACGCTCGATGATCACGCCAACCGCACGCGCACCGCGCACCGCGCCGGGCTTGCTCAGCTTCAATCGCAGCCATTGCACGTTGAATTCGTCCAGAACGATTTGCGCGCAGCGCTCGGCCAGCGTTTCCACCAGGCCAAAATCGGAAGCGCGCACGAACTCCATCAGGCGCTTGCTGACGGCCTTGTAGTTCAGCGTGTCGACGATATCGTCGCTGGCGGCGGGCTTGCGGTTGTCGAAGCCCATTTCAAGATCGAACACCAGGGTCTGGCGGATGCGCCGCTCCCAGTCGTAGATGCCGATCAGGGCGTCGATTTCGAGCCCTTCGATGAATACCTTGTCCATTGCATCTGTCGTATTGGATGAATACGACATGGTAACGGCAGCAGACTGAGCCTGCCGTGGACGAGCACGGCAGGCCTGCCTGTCAGCCCTGCAGCGGCGGCAGCAAGGCCATGTCCCAGCGCGGCGTCACCTTGATCTCGGCCAGGCCGTGCTGGCCGGCCTGCAGGCGCAGGGCGCCAGCGAAGGCGATCATCGCGCCGTTGTCGGTGCACAGTGCGGGGCGCGGGAAGCAGACCCTGCCACCGCGGCGCTGGGCATCGTCCTGCAGCTTGGCGCGCAGGCGCTTGTTGGCGCCGACGCCGCCGGCCACCACCAATACGTCGCAGCCGGCCGCATCCAGCGCGCGGCCGCACTTGATCACCAGCGTGTCGACCACCGCATCCTCGAAGCCGCGGGCGATGTCGGCGCGGGTCTGCTCGGTCTGGTCGCTGTCGCGCCAGGCCATCAGCACCTGGGTCTTCAAGCCGGAGAAACTGAAGTCCAGTCCTGGCCGGTCAGTCATCGGCCGGGTGAACTTGTAGCGCCCCGGGGTGCCGATCTCGGCCAGCGTGGCCAGCTGCGGCCCGCCCGGGTACGGCAGGCCCATCATCTTGGCGGTCTTGTCGAAGGCCTCACCGGCGGCATCGTCCAATGTCTCGCCGAGCAAGCGGTACTTGCCGATGGCGTCCACGGCAATCAGCTGGGTGTGGCCACCGGAGACCAGCAAGGCCACGAACGGCGCTTCCGGCGGGTCGTCTTCCATCAGCGGCGCCAGCAGGTGGCCTTCCATATGGTGTACGCCGATGGCCGGCACATCCAGGCCCCAGGCCAACGAACGGGCCACACCGGCCCCGACCAGCAGCGCCCCGACCAGCCCAGGGCCGGCGGTATAGGCCACGCCCTCGATCTCGGAGATGGCGATGCCCGCCTCGTCGAGGGTCTGCCGGATCAGCGGCAGGGTCTTGCGCACGTGGTCGCGGCTGGCCAGCTCCGGCACCACGCCACCGTATTCGGCGTGCAGCGCGATCTGGCTGTAGACGGCGTGCGCACGCAGCGCGGCCGCCCCGGAGAGTGAGGTGTCGTAGACGGCTACGCCCGTCTCATCGCAGGATGATTCAATGCCGAGGACTTTCATAAGGCGTATTGTGGACCTCTCTGACGCCCCAGCCAAATCGCGGGGGTTGCACGTCCGCGCAAAGGGACTATAATGCGCGGCTCACCGGGTGTGTCCCGGTTTTTCTACAGAGTCCCCGGAGATTCCATGCCCAGCGTTAAAGTCCGCGAGAACGAGCCCTTTGAGTTTGCTCTTCGCCGCTTCAAGCGCACTTGCGAAAAGGCCGGCGTGCTGGCCGAAACCCGCAAGCGCGAGTTTTACGAAAAGCCGACCCAGGAACGCAAGCGCAAGGCTGCTGCAGCCGTGAAGCGCCAGCTGCGTCGTTCCTCGCGCGACGTCACCAAGCGTCAGCGCCTGTACTGATCGTACGCAACTCCTGAACGGGGGGCTCCGGCCTTCCGTACTGGGGTGAAAGCCGGCACGCGCAAGCGTAGCCGGCTTTTTGCGTTCCAGACGCCGGCAATGCTGACGTCTTTTCCCATATTCCCGACCCAAAGAGGTGCTCCATGAGCCTGAAGCAACAGCTGACCGAAGACATGAAGGCCGCCATGAAGAGCGGCGACAAGCACTCGCTGGGCGTGATCCGCCTGATCAATGCCGCCATCAAGCAGCGCGAAGTGGACGAGCGCATCGAGCTGACCGACACCGACGTGATCGCCGTGCTGGACAAGATGGTCAAGCAGCGCAAGGACTCGGTCACCCAGTACGAAGCCGCCAACCGTGAAGACCTGGCATCGGTCGAGCGCGACGAGATCGTGGTCATCGAGCGTTACGTGCCGGCCAAGATGGGCGAAGCCGAGATCCAGGCCGCCATCGCCGCCGCCAAGGCCGAAACCGGCGCCAGCAGCGCTGCCGACATCGGCAAGCTGATGGGCGTACTCAAGCCCAAGCTGGCTGGACAGGCCGACATGGGCCTGGTGTCCAAGCTGGTCAAGCAGGCCCTTGCCGGCTGATCCTGGCTGCCGAGGTTGTGCGACAAGGCCCGCCACGTGCGGGCTTTGTTGTTTTTGCCCTTTTGTCTTTGTGGGAGCGGCGTCAGCCGCGAAGCTGACAACGATGGAATCACCGACCGGCCTGCAATCTGATGATTCTGTGGCTTCGCGGCTTACGCCGCTCCTACATTTTCGGGCATTGCCGGGAAGGCCTCTGCCGAGCATGGCTCGGCACTACGGGTACCCATTCACCCGCTCCGAAGCCCGGCTTTGCTAGAACAGAGCCCTGACTTCACGCGACCTACCTGATGCCTGCACCCCGCCCCACCCTGCATTCGCTCAAATCCCGGCTGGAACTGCTCCAGCAAAGCCTGCCGGCCGCGCTGGTGCGCCGCTTCGTCGAAACCGACGTGATGACCCAGGCCGCATCATTGGCCTTCTATACCCTGCTGTCGCTGGCGCCGCTGCTGGTCCTGCTGCTGTGGCTGACCGCCTCATTGTACCCACCAGCGCAACAGACACTTATCGAGCAGATCGGCTCACTGGCCGGCCCCAGCGTGGCCGAAGTCGCCCGCACGGTGATCACCAACGCCAGTGCCCAGCCCGACCTGGGCTCGTTTGCCGGCATCTGGAGCCTGGTCCTGCTGTTCATCGGCGCCACGGTGGTGTTCGCCCAGCTGCAGGCTGCCTTGAACCTGATCTTCCGTACCGACTCCAAGCGCTTCGAAGGCATCTTCGGCTGGCTGAAGAAGCGGGTGTTCTCGGCCGGCGTGGTGCTGGCACTGGGCTTCCTGCTGATCGTGTCGATGGTGGCCACCACAGCCCTGCAGGTCATCTTCTCGCACCTGCCTTCCGCCCTGCCGGCGGTGGGCTATGTGACCACCCTGCTGCTGTACGCACTGGGCTTTGCCTTCCTCTACCACTACCTGCCGGACCGACCGGTGGACTGGCGCCAGGCCTTCCTCGGCGGCGCGATCACCGCGGTGCTGTTCACCCTCGGCCGCTATGCCATTGGCCTGTACATCGCAAACGCGGCGCCGGGCAGCGCCTATGGCTCGATGGGCACGCTGGTGATCATGCTGGTGTGGATCTACTACGCCAGCGTGGTGTTCTTTGGCGGCGCACTGATCACCGCGGTGATCGATGAGCGGGCGTATGCGCGGCGCAAGGTGGCGGCTGAGGCCGAGGTTGATGTTGGGGCTTTGGACTGACGGCAAGAGCTGAAGCAGAAGCTACCCCTCCCCGGCCCTCCCCTTGCCTGCGGCAAAGGGAGGGAGCGAGCTCTGCCCCCTCCCTTTCGCGTAGCGAAGGGGGTGAAGAAGGTCTGCTTGCGCGGCACTGCCGCGCGACCTGATGAACGACCGAAGGCTATGCCTTCGGGCCGGACGGGTTGGGGAGGGGTCGCCTTGCGCCGTTGACTGAAAACCATCAAGCCCAACATCCAGCCAGCACCAGCCCAGCCTAGTACACTCCCCTTCCCCCCTTTCATCGCGCCCCGCCAACCGGCGGCGCTGTTCATTTGCCGCATGGCCCGACTTCCCGACGCGTTCATTGACGACCTGCTGGCCCGCACCGACATCGTCGAAGTGGTGGGCTCACGTGTGCCGCTCAAGCGCCAGGGCAAGGAATACGCGTCGCGCTGCCCGTTCCATGACGAGCGCTCGGCCTCGTTCACGGTCTCGCCGACCAAGCAGTTCTATCACTGCTTCGGCTGTGGCGCGCATGGCACCGCGATCAGTTTCCTGATGAACTACGACCGCCTCGAGTTCCTCGACGCGGTGGATGAACTGGCCAAGCGCGTGGGCATGGAGATCCCGCGCGAAACCAACGCACGCACGCCGCAGCAGCAAGACGACAGCCGCGACCAGTATTCGGCGCTGGATGCCGCCACCCGCTTCTTCCAGAAGCAGCTGGAGGGCAACGACAAGGCCCGCGCCTACCTCGATGGCCGTGGCGTGGATGCCGACACCCGCGCGCGCTTCTCCATCGGCTATGCGCCGGATGGCTATAGCGCGCTGAAGGACGCGCTGGGCAAGGACGAGCGGCGCATGAAGCTGCTTGAACGCGTCGGCCTGTTCTCCAAGAACGACCGCGGCCACGTCTACGACAAGTTCCGCGACCGGGTGATGTTCCCGATCTTCGACCGCCGTGGCCGCGTCATCGCCTTCGGCGGCCGCGTCATGGAAAAGGACGACGGCCCCAAGTACCTCAACTCGCCGGAAACCGCGCTGTTCCACAAGGGCCGCGAACTGTATGGCCTGTGGCAGGTGCGCCAGGCCAACCAGAAGATCGAACGCCTGATCGTGGTGGAAGGCTATATGGACGTGGTCAGCCTGTTCCAGTTCGGCGTCACCCAGGCGGTGGCGACGCTGGGCACGGCGACCACGCCGGACCATGCCGAGCTCCTGTTCCGCAACGCGCCCGACGTGTACTTCTGCTTCGACGGTGATGCCGCCGGTCGCCGTGCCGGCTGGCGCGCACTGGAGTCGGTGCTGCCGCGCATGAAGGACGGCCGCCAGGCCTTCTTCCTGTTCCTGCCCGATGGCGAGGACCCGGACACCATCGTGCGCAAGGAAGGCGCCGACGCTTTCGACGCACGGCTCAAGCAGGGCACGCCGCTGTCGCAGTTCTTCTTCGACGAGCTCAGCCGCGAGATCAACCTCGACACGCTGGACGGCAAGGCACGCCTGGCCGAACGGGCGAAGCCGATGCTGGCGCAGATTCCCGATGGTGCCTTCGGCGACCTGATGAAGCAGGAGCTGGCGCGCCTGACCGGCATCGGCAGCACGGCAACAGCCGCCACACCTGCAGCGCGACCGCCGATGCGCAACAACGCGGTTCCAGCGCAGAAGCGCAGTCTGGTGCGTGCCGCCATTGCCATCCTGTTGCAGCAGCCCTCGCTGGCAATGAGCCTGGAAGGCCACCACGCCATCGGTGGCCTGCGCCTGCCCGGCATCGAGCTGCTGGTCGAGTTGTTGAACCTGGTGCAGCAGCGCCCGGACATCAGCACTGGCGCCCTGCTCGAACACTTCAACGAGCGCGAAGAACAGGCCGCATTGCACAAGCTGGCCGCGCAGGCATTGCCCGGCGATGAAGCGATGTGGGCACAGGAACTGCAGGACGCCGTACTGCAGCTGGAGAAGCAACTGCTGACCCAGCGCCTGGACGAGCTGCAGGCAAAACAACGCCAGCAAGGCCTGGACGACACCGACAAATACGAACTGCGCGAGCTGCTCAAGGCCCGCGCCAGCCTGCGCCTCTGACATCTGCAAGGGAGCACTGCATGTACACGTACCGCCTGTCACTGCTCCTCTCGCTGCTGCTCGCCGCCAACGCCTACGCCTACGCCGGCGATGCAACGCTGCGCCAGCCGCGCCCGGACCTGATCACCGCCGGCCAACCCAGCGCACAACAGCTGCGCGATGCCGCCGCCAATGGCGTCACCACCGTCATTGATCTGCGCCGCGCCGATGAAGATCGCGGCTACCACGAAGCCGCCTTGGCCGAACAAATCGGCCTGCGCTATGTGCGCCTGCCCATCGCCGGTGCCGGCGACATCACCGAAGCCAACGCGCGCACGCTGGACCGCCTGCTCAAGCAGGACAGCGGCAAGACCCTGCTGCATTGCGCCTCCTCCAACCGCGCTGGCGCCTTGCTGTCGGTGATCGAAGCACGCGTCAACGGCGCATCGGTGGAGGACGCACTCAAGTTCGGCCGCGATGCAGGCATGACTTCACTCGAGCCCGCCGCACGCGCCGCATTGGAAATCCCCACACCCTGATCGAGGCATTGCTGACATGACACGCTGGTGGTCGCGACTGCGACCGGACAACTTCACCCTCGCCCTGCTCGCCACCGTCGCCCTGGCCAGCGTGCTGCCGCTTACCGGCGCCGCCGCCAGGGGCTTCGACCACTTCACTGATATCGCCATCGCTGCGCTGTTCTTCCTGCACGGCGCGCGCCTGCCACGTGAATCCATCGTCGCCGGCCTGCTGCACTGGCGCCTGCACATCACCATCCTGGCCTGCACCTTCGTGCTGTTCCCGCTATTAGGATTGGCGATGAAGCCGCTGGCCGGCTGGGCGCTGACGCCCGAGCTCTACATCGGCGTGCTGTTCCTGTGTGCGCTGCCCTCAACCGTGCAGTCCTCGATTGCCTTCACCTCGATTGCCGGTGGCAACGTGCCGGCAGCGGTGTGCGCGGCTTCGCTGTCCAGCATCCTCGGCGTGTTCCTGACCCCGTTGCTGATGACCGTGCTCGCCGGCTCGCAGGGCGGCATGGCCAACCCGCTGCATGCGGTCGGCGCGATCATGCTGCAGCTGCTGGTGCCATTCGTACTTGGCCACCTGCTGCGGCCGTGGATTGGTGGCTGGATCGAGAAGCGCCGCGGCCTGCTGCGTTACACCGACCAGGGCACGGTGCTGCTGGTGGTCTACGCCGCCTTCGGCGAATCGGTCAGCGAAGGCCTGTGGAGCAAGACCCCGCCGCTGTCCTTGCTGGCTGCTGCGCTGGTTGCAATTGTGTTGTTGGCCATCGCCATGCCCGGCATCACCTGGCTGGCACGGCGGCTGGGCTTCAACCGTGCCGACCAGATCACCATCATGTTCTGCGGCTCCAAGAAGAGCCTGGCCACCGGTGTGCCGATCGCCAAGGTGTTGTTTGCCGGCGGCAGCCTCGGCGCGATCGTGTTGCCGATCATGATCTACCACCAGATCCAGCTGATCGTCTGCTCGATGGTGGCGCAGCGGTATGCGAAGCAGAATGCCGGAGCAACGCAGCAATAATCGACACCGAAGTTGGTAGTGGCGCGCCGGGCGCCGCGCGCGGCCGGCAGGGTAAGACCATTGGCGCGCAAGGGGGGGGCCCACAATAACGAAACAAAAAACACCCCCCCACCGGCGGGGGCCGCCCGGCCGGTCCGCCCCTTGCGCCTTCCACCCACCCCCCCCCCCCCCCCCCCCCCCCCCCACTACATGAAGCAAAGCAAAGCCAACCCCTCCCCAACCCTCCCCTTGCCTACGGCAAAGGGAGGGGGCACAGCTGCACGGCGCCATGCAAATGAAAAGGCCGGCATTCGCCGGCCTTTTCATTGCTCGATCACAACCAGGGCAACAGCCAGTGGTCGACCAGTAGGAAGGCGAACAGCGCCATCAGATACACGATGGAATAGCCGAACATCTTCATGTTGAACATCTCGTCTGGCGGGTTCTGCATCTTCCATGCGTACCAGAGGAACACGATGTTCAACACCGTTGCCCCGCCCAGGTAGAACATGCCACTCATGTCGATGGCCACCGGCAGCAGCGTCACCACCGCCAGCACCACCGAGTACGCCAGGATCTGCTTGCGGGTATGTGGCACGCCGTGGGTCACCGGCAACATCGGGATCTCGGCCTTGGCGTAGTCAACGCGGCGGAAGATGGCCAGTGCCCAGAAGTGCGGCGGAGTCCAGATGAAGATGATCAGCACCAGCAACGAGGCGTAGGCCCAATCCGAGCTGCCCTGCATGCCGGTGATCGCTGCCCAGCCCAGCAGCGGCGGCGTTGCGCCTGCCAGGCCACCGATGACGATGTTCTGCGAGGTCGCCCGCTTCAGGTAGACGGTGTAGATCACCGCATAGCCGATCAGCGAGGCGAAGGTCAGCACTGCGGTGATCACGTTCACCCACAGCACCAGGATGGTCATCGACAGCGCGGTCAGCGCGCCGGCAAACACCAGCACCTGCCGCGGCGACACCTTGCCGACCACCAGGGGCCGCCACGAGGTACGCGCCATCTGCGCGTCGATGCGCGCATCCAGCAGCTGGTTGATCGCCGCTGCGGCCGAGGCCGACAGCCAGATGCCAAGGAAGCCGAGCAGCCCCGTCACCACCTGCGCGGTGGTGGGCAGGCCCGGAATGGCCAGGCACATGCCGACCAGGGCGGTGAACACAATCAGTGCCACCACCTTCGGCTTGGTCAGGTCCCAGTAGTCACGCCATGTTGTACGCATCATTCACTCCGGGGCGCGCAGCCGCGCCAGCAGCGTGACCAATACAAACAACAAGGCAACCGCACCGCCGCTGTGCATCACCGCCACGGCCAGCGGCAATGCCAGCTTAACGTTGAGCACGCCCAGGGTGACCTGCAGCAGCAACAGCACGATCACGGCGCTTGCCCAACCACGCATGCCCGGCAGGCGGAACATGCGCACCGACAGCACCAGCAGGTACAAGGCCACCAGCACCGCGAACATCCGGTGCGCCATCTGGATGGCGATACGCGAGGCGCCATCGAGCACGCCGCCTTCGTAATCCACGCCGATGCCGCGCCACAGGGTGAAGCCTTCGCTGTAATTCTGCTGCGGCCACCACTGGCTGACACAGCGCGGGAAGTTGTCCAGCGAGGCACTGCCGCCACCGCAGGCCAGTGCCGCGTAGTTGGCACTGACCCAACCGCCGAGCGCGATCTGCAACACGACCAGGGCAACGGCGCCACGCAGCCACCAGCGCAGGCGCGGCGCCTCGGCCAGGGTAATCGGCAGATGCGTGGCCTTCCACGCCATCCACACCAGCATGCCGAACATCAGCATGCCGCCGAGCAGGTGGCCCATCACCACGATGGGCTTGAGCAGCCAGGTGACCGTCCACATGCCGAGCAGGGCCTGGAACACCACAACCGCCAAGGTCAGCACGGCAGCGCGCGCCAGATCGATGTTGGACCAGCGCAGCGCCGCCAGCAGCAGGATTGCTTCGCCACCGATGGCGAGCACGCTGGAAGCCACGTGCTCACCGCGCATATAGAGCGGTATCGCCAGCGCCACCAGCGCCGAGGCGGTGATGATCTGAGCAATGCCGTGCTTGCGCCGGCGTGCCGCCAGCAATGCCAGGGTCAGCACTTCAACGCCGAGCAGGCCAGCCAGGAAACGGTGCACCTGTTCACGCCAGGCCTTGTGGGTTTCCAGCGGGCGGATCTCGCTGGCCACGTGCTGGGCGGCTTCCATCTGCGTCTGCGGCCAGGTCACGCGGCCATAGCAGGTGGGCCAATCCGGGCAGCTCAGGCCGGCATCGGACAGGCGCACGAAGGAGCCGAACATGATCGTGCTCGCCGTCATGATCAGTGCGAACCACGCCAGTCGGTGGAAATTGCGGTACAGCGCCGGACGCGCGGAGGCATTCATCGAACGGAACTCACATCAGTTTCAACAGCTTGGATAGATCAGCCCGCAGTCCACCCGGTTCAAAACCCGGCGCATAGCGGAATACCACAAAGCCATTGGGATCAATCACATACACCGGAGTGCCGGCCGGGTCATCAACCCCCGGCAGCTTGCCCCGGAACGCAGGCTGGGGCTGCAGCACCTTCAGTGCCGGCGCCGCAGCCACCTGCTCAGGCGGCGTACCCAGCCACAATATCTCGACATTATCCGCGTTATGCCCGAACAACTGCCACACCTTGTCCAATTGCTGCGACAAAGTGACGCAGGCCGGCGCGCAGTCAGCCGGCGGCGCCAGCAGGATGCGCCAGTGGCGCTCGCCAGGGTTCCAGTCGTAGGCCTGGCCGTTGGCCAGATGCAGCTGCTCGCTGCGCAGGTCCAGCGCCGGCTGCAGCAGTTCACCGTGATGGCGGTTGATCTGCGGCGTCCAGCCCGAGAAGCGCAGGATGCCAGCCAGCGCCATCGAGCCGAAGAACATGGCGAAGATCAACAGCAATACCCGGCGGCCGCGGTTGCGGGTGGCGAGCTGGTCGGGGGTGAGTGCGTTCATGGCTGGGTTCTTTTCGAGCTGGCGATGGAGTGGCTGGGTGCGAAAGCTGGAGCAAAAGCTGGAACTAAAGCAAAGGCTGGAGCAAAGGCTGAAAGCACCCCTCCCCGGCCCTCCCCTTCACCTTCGGTGAAAGGGAGGGGGAAATTCAACGGCAAAGACAGGAGCGAGGATCAAAGCGACGGTGCAGCGCTCTGCCCCCTCCCTTGCGCGTAGCGCAGGGGAGGGTTGGGGAGGGGTGCTTTGGCTTTGGCTTTGCCTTCCAACCAGCTCCAACCTACGCCCCATTCCTAACCCCCAACTTCCTGCGCTTCTTGAACTGCAACACCAGCGCAATCAACAACACCGCCAAGGCCATCGCGAACCATTGCACTGCATAACCAAGATGCCGCGAAGGCGGCAAGGTATTGGGCAGCAGGTCCAGGTCACGCACATAGCCCAGCGGCAACGCCGGATCCAATCGCAGCACCTTCGGTGCCAGCACCACGCCGCCCAGCCCGAGCTGCGCGGCAATGGCCGGCAGGTCGATCCGTGTCGCCAACCAGGTCTGCGGTTGCTTGGCCGCAGTCAATGCCGGGCCCAAGGCAATGCCGGTTGCCGGCGCAGGCGCCCACAGTCCCTGCAACGTCTGGGTGCCCTGTTCTGCGCTGATCATCGGCATGCTGCGGTCAGCAGGCAGCGGCAGCCAGCCCAGATCGACCAGCACGACGGCTCCGTCGGCAGCGCGCGCAGGCTGGTAGACCTTGATGCCAGCGCGACCTTCCCGCAGTTGGTTGTCCAGCAGCACGCTGCCGGGCAGGAACTGCAGCTGGTCACGCACCCAATGCAGGGAATCCGGGGCGGCGACGGCCTGGGCCAGGCTGAGCGCGGCGTCGCGACTCGGCGGCAGCTGCGCAAGCAAGGCCTCTTTCTGCTGCATGCGCTGCAGCTGCCAGCCGCCCAGCGCGCAGAACAACGCGGCCACCAGCACCGCCACTACCCAGCCGAAAACCGCTGTGTGCTGTCGCGTCATGACAAGCTGCCGCCAAGCGGGTGATATAGCACTGCCCTTCCACCCTTCGAGCCACGCATGAATGATTCGTTGAAGACCTTGCTGGTAATCGCGTTCTTGATCGTCATCGTCTGGAATCTTGGTGCCGGCCTCTATTACCTGATGATCGATCGCGGCCAGACCAAACGGACGGTCAATGCGTTGACGCGGCGTATCGCGCTGTCAGTGGTGCTGATCCTGCTGGTTGCCCTGAGCATCTACATGGGCTGGATCAAGCCGCATGGTGTGGGCGGCTGAACATCGCAGCAGCCGCCCTGCATTGCAGCGCGGCTGCCGACGATTGTTACAGCACGTAGACAAACAGGAACAGCATCAACCACACCACGTCGACGAAGTGCCAATACCACGCGGCCGCTTCAAAGCCAAAGTGGTTGTCGCGAGTGAAGTGGCCCTTGGCTGCGCGGAACCACATCACGATCAGCATGATGGTGCCCAGCAGCACATGCGCACCGTGGAAGCCGGTCAGCATGAAGAAGGTCGAGCCGTAGATGCCCGATCCCAGTGTGAGGTTCAATTCCTTGTAGGCGTGGATGTATTCCTCGGCCTGGAAGAACAGGAACACGCAGCCCAGCAGCACCGTTGCACCCAGCCAGATCAGCAGCTGCTTGCGGTTGCCCGCCTTCAGAGCGTGATGGGCGATGGTCAGGGTCACGCCCGAGGTCAGCAGGATCAGCGTATTGAGCAGCGGCAGGCCCCAGGCCGGAATGGTCTGGAAGGCGCCACCAATATCGGCCGGCCCGTTGGTCGGCCAAGCAGCGGAATAGCCATCCCACAGGTATTCGTTGGTGAGCACGCCATGGCCCTCACCACCGAGCCACGGCAGGCCCATGTTGCGGGTGTAGAACAGCGCGCCGAAGAAGGCAGCGAAGAACATCACCTCGGAGAAGATGAACCAGATCATCCCCATCCGGAACGAGCCATCCACCTGGCGGTTGTAGTTGCCACCCTCGGATTCGCGGATGACATCGCCGAACCACAGGAACAGGGTGAACACCATCATCGCCACCCCGATGAAGAAGGCCGCGCGGCCCCAGCTGGCGTCGTTGAGCCAACTGGCTACCCCGACCATCATCACCAGCATCGCGATCGATCCTACAAACGGCCATTTGCTACTGCTTGGCACGAAGTAGACATTGGGATCAGGGGTGTTATGGGCCATGGCGTTGCTTCCGGGTCCGTGATCAGGGAGCTGCGTGTGCGGCCGCCGCGGCAGATGCCGGGGTCAGCCGTTCGGTCAGCGCATCATTCTTGTAGAAGGTATAGGACAGGGTGATCGTGTTGACGTCGGCCGGCAGGTCCGGGTCGACGATGAAACGTACCGGCATGTCGCGTTTTTCACCGGCCTGCAGGGTCTGCGCGGTGAAGCAGAAACATTCGGTCTTGTTGAAGTAGCCCGAGGCACGGGCCGGTGCCACCGACGGCACCGCACTGCCAACCAGCGCGCGGTCACTGTCGTTGCGGGCGTAATACAGGGCTTCGTTCAACTCGCCCGGCACCACGTCCATCGTCAGCTTTTCCGGATGGAAGGCCCACGGCAGCTTGGAATTGACGCCGCCATCGAATTCCACCCGCACGGTGCGCTTGCCGCTGGCCGCCTGCGCTTTGGCTTCGTGCGTTGTTGCGCCACGCTCCAGGCGCACGCCGAATACTTTTTCGCAGGCGATGCGGTACAGCGGCACCAGCGAGAAGGTCAGCACGAACACCGCCAACGCCACGCCGATCAGCCGGCCAAGGCCGGCATTGGGCTTGGGTGCGGGCGCCGGCGCGGTCAACTCGCCAGCACCCCGGACAGGATGAAGCCGACGTAGACCGCGACCGCGATCAGGCCGACCACCAGCGCGGTGCGCCGCGAACGACGCCTGCGCAGTTCCAGTTCCTCAGCCTGCCATTGCTCGTTGCTGCTCATCGCAGGATTCCTCAATGGGTCACGTCGTCATGCGCCAGATCGCCCGGCTTGATCACCGGCGGCACGGTGAAGGTATGCGCGGGCGCCGGCGACGGAATGGTCCACTCCAGGCCCTTGGCGCTTTCCCAGGCACGCGCTTCGGCGCGCTTGCCGTTGCGCAGCGAGGACAGCAGGATCGCCGCCATCATGAACGGCGTGGCGAACATGCCGAATGCGCCAATCGAGCTGATCAGGTTCCAGTCGGCGAACACCGGGTTGTAGTCCGGGATACGTCGCGGCATGCCGGCCAGGCCGAGGAAGTGCTGCGGGAAGAACAGCAGGTTGACGAACACCATCGTCCACCAGAAATGGAACTTGCCCCAGAACTCGTTGTACATGCGGCCGGTCCACTTCGGCCACCAGTAGTAGACCGCGGCAATCAGCGCCAATACCGCGCCGGTCACCAGCACGTAGTGGAAGTGCGCCACCACGAAGTAAGTGTCGTGGTACTGGTAGTCGGCCGGCACGATGGCCAGCATCAGGCCGGAGAAACCGCCGATGGTGAACAGGATGACGAAGGCGATGGAGAACAGCATCGGCGTTTCAAACGTCAGCGAGCCCTCCCACATCGTGCTGACCCAGTTGAACACCTTCACCCCGGTCGGGATCGAGATCAGCATCGTGGCGAACATGAAGTAGATCTCGCCACCCAACGGCATGCCCACCGTGAACATGTGGTGGGCCCACACGATGAACGACAGGAAGGCGATGGCGGCGGTGGCATAGACCATCGCCTGGTAGCCGAACAGCGGCTTGCGGCTGAAGGTCGGCAGGATCTCGCTGACCACGCCGAACGCCGGCAGGATCATGATGTAGACCTCGGGGTGACCGAAGAACCAGAAGATGTGCTGGAACATCACCGGGTCACCGCCACCGGCGGCATTGAAGAAGCTGGTGCCGAAGAACTTGTCGGTCAGCAGCATGGTCACCGCGCCAGCCAGCACCGGCATCACCGCGATCAGCAGGAAAGCGGTGATCAGCCAGGTCCAGCAGAAGATCGGCATCTTCAGCAGGTCGATACCCGGTGCACGCATGTTGAGCACGGTGGCGATGATGTTGATCGCGCCCATGATCGAGCTGACACCGGCCACGTGGATGGCGAACACGCTGAAGGCGACGTTGTAGCCGCCCTGCAGCGACAGCGGTGGATACAGCGTCCAACCACCGGCCGGTGCACCACCGGGCAGGAAGAAGGTCACCAGCAGCATGCTGAAGGCCACCGGCAGCAACCAGAACGACCAGTTGTTCATGCGTGGCAGCGCCATGTCCGGCGCGCCGATCTGCAGTGGGATCATCCAGTTGGCCAAGCCGACAAAGGCCGGCATCACGCCGCCGAAGATCATCACCAGTGCATGCACGGTGGTCATCTGGTTGAAGGACTCCGGCTTGATGAACTGAAGGCCGGGCTGTGCCAGCTCCAGCCGGATCATCACGCTCATCGCCGCGCCGACGATGAACATCGTGAAGCTGAAAAGCAGATAGAGCGTGCCGATGTCCTTGTGATTGGTGGAGAAGAACCAGCGCTCGAAGAAGCCCTGTTGGTGCCCGTGGTGATCGGAGTGGTCCACTGCGGTATTCGCCATTGCAACTACACCTCGTTATGCGTTTTCAGGCATCGCGCCGGCAGCACCGGCACGCAGTGGTATCAGGCCGCGGCCGCCGCGGGTGCGGCGGGGGTTGCTTCCGGTTGCGTTGCTTCTGGCGCCGCGGCGGGTGCCGGTTCGGCGGCAGGCGCGGGCGCGGCTTCTGCAGGCGCGGCAGGCGCCGGCTTGCGCGAGGCCAGCCAGGACTTGAACTCGTCCTTGGATACGGCCTTGACCACGATCGGCATGAAGCCGTGGTCCTTGCCGCACAGCTCCGCGCACTGGCCGCGGTACACACCTTCGGTTTCGATGTTGGTCCAGCGCTCGTTGATGAAGCCCGGCACGGCGTCCTGCTTCCAGCCCAATGCCGGCACCCACCACGCATGGATCACGTCGTCGGAGGTGATGACGAAACGCACCTTGGTATCTACCGGCAGAACCAGCGGGTTGTCCACGTCCAGCAGGTAATGCGGATCGCTGGCCATGGTCGGCACGCTGCCGCTCTGCCGCACTTCGTCGGACTTGCGGTCCAGGCGGCTGGTGAAGGCGACGTTTTCACCCAGGTATTCGTACTTCCACATCCACTGATAGCCGGTGATCTTCACCGTCATCTCGGAATCGCGGGTGTCGTACATGGCAATCAGCTTGGCCGTGGCCGGCCAGGCCATCACCACCAGGATGATGATGGGGATGACGGTCCAGATGATTTCCGCCTTGGTGTTGTGGCTGAACTGCTTGGCCACCGCACCCTTGGACCTGCGGAACCTGAACATGGCGTAGGCCATCGCGCCGAACACCAGCACGCCGATGACGGTACAGACCCACAACGCCACCATATGTGCGTCCCACGCCATACGCGAGGTATGGGTGACGCCCTTGCCCATATTGAGCTGCCATTCCTTGGGATCGGCGGTCTGCGCCCATGCTGCCTGCGCCGACAGCATCATCGCTGCCGCTGCCAAACCGTGTTTCAACTTCGCGCCCCACACGCTGCTTTGCTTCATTGCCTAGACCCTTGACGTCATCGGTTGCTGCCATTGCTGGCCGCGAGCAAGCCTTCAAGTGTCACCGCAAGTTCCCGACGTTCCACGGGTGCGAGGAAACTCCCCACTTCCACCCACTTGCCGCTGGAAACCAGCAGGACCCGTTCCTTCCCGGTCACCACCCGCACCCAGTACGGATGTGCGTGGAATACCGGCGAAACTCCGGCCGCGGGAATCACTTCCACGCAGTCCGGTCCTACCCGGATCTCTTCCCGGCGATTGCTGCTGCGCCAACATGCGCGAAGTGCAGCCGCCACCAGAAAGCCATGCAACAACGCGAAGACAGGGGCCAGGCGGTTGCCGGACAGCCAAGCCAGGCCGGCCGCGAACACCATCAATCCTGCCAACGCTGCAAACAACTGGACGAACTGCCGAGCACTGAGTGCCCGTGGGGGGTGCAGTAGCAGCTGCGTCCCTGAGCCATCGGAATCTTGCCGAAGCACCTGGATCATCACAGCCGCGTCCATTCCGCGGAAATCGAGTTCGATGGTAGCCCTGCCCGCACACGCCCGGCAAGCTTCCATTCATCATCGTCATCAATGCTGCAGTGCACATCAAAACTGTGCCCATATCGTCCAAGCACGTCGATTTAGATGCCGGAATCAGCACAATCCAAATCACCTCACTGAATATTGCAAAAGCGCCCACAGGCCAGTGCTTTCACCCCGCAAACAGACGCCCGCAGGGGACTAGGAAATCCGCCGCCGAAGATTAAAATGGCCGAATCCAACTGTGGCCGAGCGCATGAACGCAACACCTTCTCCTGATGTCGCCTCCCCTACGTCACCGGCCCCGCCGCTGCTGACGCCCGAGCTGCCGCCGGCGCCGTCCGCGCTGCGCCAGGCCATCACCGATGCATGGCTCAAGGACGAGGCCAGCCACGTGCGCGAACTGCTGGAGCAGGCGCGCCTGCCGGCCGCCGAACAGGCACAGGTACAGGCCACGGCCGCCGACCTGGTGCGCCGCGTGCGCGCCCGTTCCAAGAACCAGGGCGCGATTGAAGCCTTCATGCGCCAGTACGACCTCGGCAGCGAGGAAGGCGTGCTGCTGATGTGCGTGGCCGAAGCCCTGCTGCGCATTCCGGACCAGGAAACCGCCGACAAGCTGATCCGCGACAAGCTGGGCGAAGCCGACTGGAAGCGCCACATGGGCCAGTCCGATTCGGTGCTGGTCAATGCCTCGACCTGGGGCCTGATGCTGACCGGTCACCTGGTTGACCTGGCCGATGCCACCAAGCGCGACGTGCATGGCGCGTTCAAGCGCTTGATCGGCCGCGTTGGCGAGCCGGTGATCCGCCTGGCCGTGCGTCAGGCAATGAAGATCATGGGCCACCAGTTCGTCATGGGCCGCACCATCGACGAAGCACTGTCGCGCTCGCACAAGGGCGACAACAGCAACTACCGCTACTCCTTCGACATGCTCGGCGAAGGCGCGCTGACCATGAAGGACGCGCTGCGCTACCTGGAAGACTACCGTCGCGCCATCCACGCCATCGGCAGCGACAACATCGCCCGTGGCGGCAAGGCCGATGGCGACGTGACCAAGTCGCACGGCATCTCGATCAAGCTGTCGGCGCTGTACCCGCGCTACGAACACGCCAAGCGCGAGCGCGTGCTCAAGGACCTGGTGCCGGGCGTGCTGGAACTGGCGCAGCTGGCCAAGTCCTATGGCATCGGCTGCACCGTCGACGCCGAGGAAAGCGACCGCCTGGAACTGTCGCTGGACATCATCGAGCGCGTGGTCAGCGATCCGTCGCTGAAGGGCTGGGCGGGCTTCGGCATCGTCGTGCAGTCCTACCAGAAGCGCACGCCGTACACGATCGATTACCTCGCCGACCTGGCCCGCCGCATCGGCCACAAGCTGCAGGTGCGCCTGGTCAAGGGCGCGTACTGGGATGCGGAAATCAAGCGCGCGCAGATCGAGGGCCTGCCCGGCTACCCGGTGTTCACCCGCAAGCAGAACACCGACGTGTCCTACATCGCCTGCGCCAAGCGCCTGTTCGGCCATGCCGATGCGATCTACCCGATGTTCGCCACCCACAACGCGGCCACCATCGCCACGATCAAGCAGATCGCCAAGGGCGGCTTGTACGAGCACCAGAAGCTGCACGGCATGGGCGATGACCTGTATGCCGAGGTGATTCCGGCTGACCGCTTGAACGTGCCGTGCCGCGTGTACGCACCGGTCGGCTCGCACGAAGACCTGCTGCCTTACCTGGTGCGTCGTCTGCTGGAAAACGGTGCCAACTCCAGTTTCGTCAACCGCATCACCGATGAAGACGTGTCCATCGACGACCTGATCCGCGATCCGGTCGAAGCCGTCTCTTCGTTCGCCTCCATCCCGCACCCCAAGATCCCGCTGCCGGTCGATTTGCTGCGCAGCCAGAACCACGACAGGACCAACTCCATGGGCATCAACCTCGCCAACGACAACGAACTGCGCGCCCTGGCCGAGCAGCTCAACGCCGCCATCAAGCCGTGGCAGGCGACCCCGCTGGTGCAGGGCGTGGCCGCGGGCACGCCGTCGCAGCCGGTGGTCAACCCGGCCGACAACCGCCAGGTCGTCGGTCACTGGCAGGCTGCCGATGCCGCCACCGTGCAGAAGGCGCTGGCCAATGCCGTGGCCGCACAGCCGGCCTGGAACCGCACCCCGGCCGCCAGCCGCGCCGCCATCCTCGAGCACGCCGCCGACCAGCTTGAAGCGCGCATCGCCGAGTTCATGGCGCTGTGCGTGAAGGAAGCCGGCAAGAGCCTGCCCGACGGCGTCGCCGAAGTGCGCGAAGCGGTGGACTTCCTGCGTTACTACGCCAAGCAGGCGCGCGAACAGTTCGGCACCGCCGAGAAGCTGCCCAGCCCGACCGGCGAAAGCAACGAGCTGCAGCTGCACGGCCGTGGCGTCTTCGTCTGCATCAGCCCATGGAACTTCCCGCTGGCGATCTTCCTCGGCCAGGTGGCCGCCGCCCTGGCCGCCGGCAACAGCGTCATCGCAAAGCCGGCCGAGCAGACCAACCTGATCGGCTACTACGCCGTGAAGCTGCTGCTGGACGCCGGCGTGCCGGAAGGCGTGCTGCAGTTCCTGCCGGGCGACGGCGCCACCGTGGGTGCCGCACTGACTGCCGACCCGCGCGTGGCCGGCGTGGCCTTCACCGGCTCCACCGAGACCGCCCGCGCCATCAACCGCGCGATGGCTGCTCGCGATGCCGCCATCGGCGTACTGATCGCCGAGACCGGCGGCCAGAACGCCTTCATCGCCGACTCCTCGGCGCTGCCGGAACAGCTGGTCAAGGACGCCATCGGTTCAGCCTTCACCTCAGCCGGCCAGCGTTGCTCGGCAGCGCGCGTGCTGTTCGTGCAGGATGACATCGCCGACAAGGTGATGGGCATGCTGTCCGGCGCGATGGCCGAACTGAAGGTTGCCGACCCGGGCGAACTGTCCACCGACGTCGGCCCGGTCATCGACGCCGACGCACTGCAGATCCTCAAGGACCACGCCGTGCGCATGGACGCCGAGGCACGCCTGATCGCCGCCGCACCGCTTTCCGACGCCGCCGCGCATGGCACCTTCTTCGCCCCGCGTGCGTATGAGCTGAAGGACCTGAACCAGCTGCACAAGGAAATCTTCGGGCCGGTGCTGCATGTGATCCGCTGGAAGGCCGATCAGCTGGATGCGGTGATCGACCAGATCAACGCCACCGGCTACGGCCTGACCCTGGGCGTGCATTCGCGCATCGACGAAACCGTTGATCGCATCGCTTCGCGCGTCAACGTCGGCAACGTCTATGTCAACCGCAACCAGATCGGCGCGGTGGTCGGCGTGCAGCCGTTCGGTGGCCAGGGCCTGTCCGGCACCGGCCCCAAGGCCGGCGGCCCGCACTACCTGCTGCGCTTCGCCACCGAGAAGACGGTGACGGTGAACACCACCGCCGCTGGCGGCAACGCCTCGCTGCTGACCCTGGGCGACTGATTCCAGCAGTGTCGTGATTGAGGAAAGCCCCGCGCAAGCGGGGTTTTTCTTTGCCTCGCGAAAAGCTACCCCTCCCCAACCCTCCCCTTCGCTGTGCGAAAGGGAGGGAGCGTAGTGCCGAGCCATGCTCGGCAGAGGCTTTCCCGGTAGTGCGACAGCTTTGTAGGAGCGGCGTCCGCCGCGAAGCTGGCGTCAATGAAATCACCGATGCCGCTGCAATCAGATAGACCATCTGCTTCGCGGCTGACGCCGCTCCTACAAATGCATGGCTGCCATGCCGTGCAACACACAAACAAAAAGCCCCGCTTGCGCGGGGCTTTCTGCATGCATCAATTACAGGTCCGCTTAGAACTTGTAGTTGATCGAGGCAGCCAGGATGTCGCCGCCCACGTCGTACTTGCCCTTGACCACATTGCCAGTGGCCGAGGTGACGTTGATGCTCGGCTCATTGGTGAACAGATGGGTGTAACCGAAGTTGAACTCGGTCTTCTCCGACGGGGTCCAGCCGAGGCCAACCGACAGCCACTTGCGGGTCACGTCCGGCACGCGCACGTCGCGGTGCTCGATGCTGGTCGGCGACTCGTCATAGGCCACACCGCCACGCAGGGTGATGGTGTCGGACAGTTTGTACTCGGTACCGAGCGAAGCAAAGGTGGTGTCGTTGTAGTGGAAGCCCAGGGTGTAGTCCGGCTGGTTCGAGGCGAAGTCGACGGTGACTTCATCGAACGCGGTCTTCCATGCGGTGCGCGACACGTCGCCCATCAAGGTCCAACGATCGTTGACGCGGTGGGTGACGCTCATCGAGAACGACGCCGGCAGGGTCACCGTGGCCTTGCCCGAGGTGTCCACGAACAGGCCGCTGCCCGGCTGGCCGAGGGCAACCGAGACATTCTGCGGAACGGTGAAGTTGGCCTTGCCGCCGGTGATCTTGTGCTCGACCTTGGAGCGGTACGTGAAGGCGATGTTGGTGTCTTCAGTCGGGCTCAAGGTGGTGCCGAGCAGGTAACCGACGGCATTGTTGTCGCCTTCGATGGTGACGAAGCCATCAGCGCTGCCCGGCGAGAAACCACCGGCGGCGGCGGCCTGGCCTGCTGCAGCGGCGGCGGCGGCGATCTGCGCCGGGGTGCGGCCAGCGGCAGCTGCGGCTGCGGCGGCACGCTGCTGGGCGGCACCGTTGACCACGGCGCCCATGTCCAGCGCGTTGGACAGTTCGATGGTCAGGTGCTCAACGAACACCGAGGCGCCGAACGACACATACGGGTTGACGTCGTAAGAGAACGCGGCACCCAGGTCGATGGCCTTCAGGTCGGTGGTCACGCCGCTGTAGCGGCCCACCCAGTTCTTGTCGTAGTCGGTCTTGAAGCCGAACGGTGCAGTCAGCGACAAGCCGAAATGCATGTTGTCGTTCTCACCGAACGGCAGGTGGAAATATGCAGCCGGGACCGGCGCGATCATGCCGGCGTCGCCGCCGTTGCCACCGGTGATCTCGGTGCCGGTACCCGGGCCACCCGGGCCGGAGTTACGGCCAGAGGCCTTGGTGAAATCCGCGGAGAAGCTGATGGCACTCAGGTCAGCCTGGAACTGGCGACCGTCGAGCAGGCGCATCGAGGCCGGGTTGGTGGCGACAACCGAAGCGTCGTCCCATGCGCTGGTGGAACCAGCAAAAGCGCGGCCCAGGCCCTTGGCGCTGTTTTCCTTCAGCTGGAAGGCAGCAGCATCGGCGTGGCTGAAAGCCAGGGCGCCGGCGATGCCGACAGCAAGGGCAGTTACGCGAGCAATAGCAGAAGCGGTCATAGTGGAAGCTCTCTCCGTAAACGGTAATGGTCGTTTTGCGCCTGCACTCCCAAGCAGCAAGCTACTTGACAGTGCGCCGGAGTCCCCTCCCGACATACGACGCCGTATGCAGTATCACCCACGCTCGTTAACTAAACAATAACGACGTAAGACATATTCCCAGCCCGCACCGGGCAGTCCCGGGTTAGGCTTCCGCACTCATGTTCGTCTCCATTCCTTCCAGAAATAAGTCAGGCCTGCGCTGGGCGGTGCCCTTGCTGTGCCTGACCTTGCTGGCCGCCTTCCTCTGGTCAATCTCACGGCCGGATGAGGCGCGACGCTCGTTGTGGCTGGACTGGGGTGCACTGGCCACCGGCCTGGGCAGCGGCCAGGACTGGTGGGCGGCATTACGCGACGGCAGCGTATTAAGGTTGTTCACCGCGCTGTTCCTGCATGCCGATTGGTCACATCTGCTCGGCAACCTGGTGTTCCTGCTGATCTTCGGCCTGCCCGCAGAACGCGTACTGGGGCCGTGGCGCCTGCTGCTGCTGTTCCTGTTTGGCGGCGCCATCGCCAACCTCGCCGCGCTGTATGTGATCGGCTCACCGGAGCGCACCATCATCGGTGCAAGCGGCGCGGTGTCGGCACTGATGGGCGCGTATCTGACCCTGTTCCCAAGCGCCAAGCTGGGCGTGGTGCTACCACTGGGTTTGTTCCTGGAATTCGTGCGTGCGCCGGCGTTCCTGCTGATCGGCGTGTGGGCAGCCCTGCAGGTGGTGTTCGCCTATATCGGCCCCAGCTTCGGCATGGTGGCCTGGTCGGCACATGTGGCCGGCTTTCTGTTTGGCGTGGCTTACGGGCTGTATGTGCGTGCGGCGATCGCCCGGCGCCTGCGCAAGCGCAAGGGCTTCTAGCCCTGCCTGTTCTTTTTGTGGGAGCGGCGTAAGCGGCGAAGCCCGCGATCCATCAGATCGCGGGTGGGCCGTGCCTTGGGTAGAGCCGAACCATGTTCGGCTGGGGCCTTACCAGTGAAGCCCCTGCCGAGCATGGCTCGGCAATACCGCTGGGAAAGCCCCTTGCCGAGCATGGCTCGGCAATACCGCTGGGAAAGCCCCTTGCCGAGCATGGCTCGGCACTACAGAGGCTTCTCTTCCGCTGCAGGCTTTTCCTGGGCTTCCGGCTTCGCGGCCTCCGCCGGTGCAACAGGCTTCGCTTCTGCAGCTGGCTTCGCCTTTGCCGCCGCTGCAGCCTGCGCTGCCGCTACCGAGCCGGGGTGCTTGAGCTCCTGCAGGGCGGACTGGATCGGGGCATCGCCCGGCAACACCACGCCGGCCTTGCTGCCCACCGCTTCGTCATCACCACGCAGATGGCCGGGCAGCTTTGCCTCGCTGTAGTCGCTCAGGCTGGCCGGCAGGTCGTTGACCGCGTCGGCCGGATCCGGCGTCAGTTCCACGTCAGGCAGGATGCCGGTGGCCTGGATCGAGCGCCCGCTCGGGGTGTAGTAGCGCGCGGTGGTCAACTTGACCGAGTCGCCGTTGTCCAGCGGCAGCACGGTCTGCACCGAGCCCTTGCCGAAGGTGCGGCTGCCGACCACGCGGGCACGACCGTTGTCACGCAGGGCGCCGGCCAACACTTCCGAAGCACTGGCCGAGCCAGCGTCGGCCAGCACCACCATCGGTGCGCCCTTGAGCAGGTCGCCCGGAGTGGCGTCGAACCTGGCATCACTGATCGAGATGCGGCCGCGGGTACTGACGATGCCGCCCCTCTCCAGCAGGTCATCCGCTACCTGCACGGCAGCAGTGAGCAGGCCGCCCGGATTGCTGCGCAGGTCCAGCACCAGACCCTTCAACTTGCCACCGGCCTGCGCCTGCAGCTGGTTCAACTGCTTCTGGAAGTCGGCACCGGTATCGGCCTGGAAGGTGCTGATGCGGATATAGCCATAGCCCGGCTCCAGCATCTTGCTGCGCACGCTGGTGACGCGGATGGTCTCGCGCATCACGGTGACATCGAAAGGCTTCTGTTCGCCGCGGGCGATGGTCAGCACCACGCTGCTGCCGGCCTTGCCGCGCAGCGGTTCGCTGGCATCGATGGCGTTGATCGGGGTGCCGTCGATGGCCACGATCAGGTCGCCGGCCTTCAGCCCGGCACGCGCGGCCGGGGTGTCGTCGATCGGCGACACCACCTTCAAGGTGTTGTCCTGCTGCAGTACCTCCACACCGATGCCTTCGTAGGCACCATTGGTCTGCTCGTCGAAGGCCTCGGCATCTTCCTTGTCGAAGTAGGTACTGTGCGGATCCAGCTCCAGCAACAGGCCGCGCACGGCGGACTGCATCAGCTTCTTGTCATCCACCGGATCCACATAGGCCGCACGCACGGCGTTGTAGACACCGACGAAGCGGCGGATCTCGTCCAGAGGTACGCGTGAGGTGACCGATTCCTTGGCATCGGGATCGTCCGCCTTGGACACCTTGTCCGGGGCGCTCTGGGCCAATGCAACAGCCGGTAACAGGGCCAACAGCAGGGCAGCAGCAAGACGGGCTACACGCATGAACCACTCCATGAGATTACGGATGCGCAATAACCGCGCTGGACCCGATTATGCGCGAAGCCCGGCTAAATTCTTGTTGAATCGACGCAGCCCGCTGCGCCAGCGCTCAGCGGGCGTTACTGCCGCTGCAGCCAGGTCGAGGGATCCACAGGCTGGCCGTTGCGGCGCAGTTCAAAATACAGCGCGGTCACACCCTGGCCACCGGAGTTGCCGACCTTCGCCACCGCATCGCCACGCTTGATGCTGGCGCCGGCATCCTTCAGCAGGGTGTCGTTATGCGCGTACAAGCTCATGTAACCGTTGCCGTGATCGACGATCAGGATCATGCCGTAGCCGGTCATCCAGTCGGAGAACACCACCGTGCCATCGGCCACGGCGGTTACCGTGCTGCCGGCCGGCGCGCCGATCAGCACGCCGGCGCTGTTGCGGCCATCCGGCAGACGGCCGCCATAGCGTGCCAGCAGGTTGCCCGACAACGGCCAACCCAGGCCACCAACCCGCGGCGCCGGCGCGTTGGCGACCACCCGCGGTGGCACCTTGCCCGGCGTTGAACGGGCCGGGCTGCGGGTGGAGCCGTTGTTGTTGGCAGCGGCTGCCTGCCGCGCCTGTTCGGCAGCGCGACGGGCGGCCGCGCGGCGCTCGGCTTCGGCGCGGGCAGCCGCGGCACGCAGGCTGGCCAGCACCTGCTCCAGCGCGCGCGCGTCCTTGCCCAAGGCTTTCTCGCGCTCGCTGCGATCCTGATAGCGGGTATCCAGTTCGCTCAGCACGCTGGCGCGCTGGCGGCGGTCCTGGGCCAGCGCCGCGGCCTGCTGGCGTTGCTGTTCGCGGGCCTGTTCCAGTTCCTTGCTGCGCGCGACGATCTGCTGCTCGGTGCTGGTCAGCGCCTGCAGGTCGGTGGTCAGGGCGGTGATTGCCCTGGCGCGCTCGCGCTGCAGGTAGCGGTGGTAGGCCAATTCGCGATTGGCATCGGCCACGCTGTCCTGCGACAGCAGCAGCTTCAATGGCGCGTGGTTGCCCAGCTGGTAGGCGCCTCGCAGCAGCGTTGCCAGTTGCTGGCGCTGCTGGGCCAGGCCGCTTTCCAGCGTGGTCCGGCGCTGCTGCAGTGCCACCAATGACTGTTGCTCGCGCTGCACCGCCGCCTCGGCCTCGGCCACCGCGCGGCCGCTGCGGGCGACCTTCTGGTCGGCCTCGCGCAGGCGCTGGCTGGCTTCACCGCGCTGCCCTTCCAGCTGGCGCCGTTCCTGCGAAACACTCCTGATCTCACCACGCAGCTGCTGCAGCTTCTTCTCGGTATCGCGCGAGCTGTTCTGCGCCGATAATGAACCAGCCAACAGCGCGCCCAGCATCAACAGGCAAGCACCGCACCATGGCGACAGGGCCGCAGGTCGTCGGGAACGGGGCTGGTGACTGGGCTGGCGCAAAGAGGTTCCAGTGACTTCAGGCAGATGCGGATTGTACCTAAGCGTGGTGCCATGCCGCCCAGTCCATCGGCATTTCCACAGTGGAGATCTCATGAAACGTCTATTTCTACTTCTGCTGCTGAGCGCGAATGCCCCATTGGCGCTGGCCGCCGACGACATCAGCAAGGTCAATGGCAGCATCCAGACCCAGGCCGGCAACACCTATGGCGACCTGGAAACCGTCAATGGCAGCATCCAGCTGGCTTCCGGTGTGCAGGCCAACAGCGTCGAGACCGTCAATGGCAGCGTGCGCACGGAAGACAATGTGCAGGCGCACAGTATCGAAACCGTCAACGGCGGGATCCACGGCGGCCGCAACCTGGTGCTCACCCACGGCCTGGATACGGTGAACGGCGGCATCTATGTGGATCGCGGCAGCCGCATCGGCGGCAATATCGAAACCGTCAACGGCAGCATCGGCCTGGTCGCCGTGCAGCTCGGTGGCGACATCGAAACCGTCAACGGCGACATCACCGTTGGCATTGATTCAGTTGTCAAAGGCGGCATCAAGGTCAATCGTCCCTCGTTCGGCATCTCGCTGACCGCGCCGCGCAAGCCGCGGATCGTCATCGGCCCGAACGCGGTGGTCGAAGGCTCGCTGGTGTTCGAACGTGAGGTCGTGCTGCTGGTGCACGATTCGGCGAAGATCGGTCCTGTGACCGGGGCCACGCCACAACGTTTCGATAGCGAAACCGCGCCACGCTGAACGCGCATTGCAGGCCAATCCTGCCTAGAATCCGGGTTCGATCTTGCAACCCGGAGTTCTCATGCATCGCAAACTGTTGTTGTGCCTGGCCGCGACCGCGGCCCTGGCCGCCTGCAAGCAGGAGGCCCCGGCACCGGCCTCTTCCGCGCCGGCCCCTGCACCGCCGCCGGCCCACACCTTTGCCGG
This sequence comes from Stenotrophomonas sp. STEN029, assembly GCF_056760015.1. Classification (NCBI taxonomy): domain Bacteria; kingdom Pseudomonadati; phylum Pseudomonadota; class Gammaproteobacteria; order Lysobacterales; family Lysobacteraceae; genus Stenotrophomonas; species Stenotrophomonas sp. STEN029. The sequence goes on from NZ_JBRREC010000057.1 coordinate 28,127, forward strand.
TGGCATCAATGCCGCCGACTTCGGCGAGCTGGTGAAGACCCTGGCCTCGGATGAATTCGAAGGCCGCGCCCCGGGCAGCAACGGCGAAGAACTGACGGTCAACTACATCCGCGACCAGATGCAGCGCATCGGCCTGCAACCGGGCAACGGCGACAGCTGGTTCCAGGAAGTGCCGATGACCGAAACCACGGCAGATCCGGGCACCGTGCTGAAGATCCAGCAGGGCGGCGCCAACCGTGACCTGGTGTTCGGCACCGACATGGTGATCGGCACCCGCAGCGGCCAGCCGGAAATCAAGATCGACAACAGCGAACTGGTCTTCGTCGGCTACGGCGTCGACGCGCCCGAGCAGAACTGGAACGATTACACCGGCCAGGATTGGAAGGGCAAGACGGTAGTGATGTTCGTCAACGACCCGGGCTTCCACACCGACGACGCCAAGTTGTTCGATGGCAAGCGCATGACCTATTACGGGCGCTGGACCTACAAGTTCGAGGAAGCCGCACGCAAGGGCGCTGCCGCCGCGCTGATCGTGCACGACAGCGCCGGCGCTTCCTATGGCTGGGATGTGGTGAAGAACTCCTGGGGCGGTGCCCAGTACGACCTGCCCGCCGCCGAAGACAGCCAGCCGCGCCTGCAGGCACAGGGCTGGCTCAGCGCCGAGGCCGCACGCAAGCTGTTCGCCGATGCCGGGCTGGACCTGGACAAGGCCTACAAGGACGCCAGCAAGCGCGGCTTCAAGCCGGCACCGCTGAATGCCAGCCTGTCGCTGGACCTGAAGAGCACCATCGCGCAGAAGAAGTCGCGCAACGTGGTCGGCGTACTGCCGGGCAGCAAGCGCGCAGACGAAGCCGTGCTGTACATGGCGCACTGGGATCACCTGGGCAAGCACGAAGGCGAGGAAGGCGACAACATCTACAACGGCGCGGTCGACAACGCGACCGGCGTGGCCGGCATTCTTGAAGTGGCCGATGCGATGGCGCACCAGCAGACCCCGCCGGAGCGCTCGGTGGTGTTCCTGGCGGTGACCCTGGAGGAATCCGGCCTGCTCGGTTCGCAGTACTACGTGAACCACCCGACCTTCCCACTGGACAAGATTGCCGGCGTGATCAACATCGATGCGATGTCGGTCAATGGCCGTGCGCGTGACCTCACCGTCACGGGCTTTGGCAGCTCCGAGCTGGAAGACCTGCTCAAGCCGCTGGCCGCCAAGCAGGGCCGTACCCTGCATGCGGAAAGCTCGGTGCAGAGCGGCTTCTACTTCCGCTCCGATCACTTCAACTTCGCCAAGGCCGGCGTGCCTGCGCTGTATGCCGATGGCGGCGAAGACCTGATCGACGGCGGCGTCGAGGCTGGCAAGCGTGCTGCCGAAGCCTATGGCAAGGACCGTTACCACGGCCCGAAGGACGAGTACGATCCGGCCACCTGGAAGCTCGACGGCATCGTCGAAGACCTGGAACTGCTGTACGGCGTTGGCCAGCAGCTGGCCGGCGGCGATGCCTGGCCGAACTGGTATGAAGGCAACCCGTTCAAGGCCAACCGCGACGCGATGATGAAGAACAAGGACAGCAACGCGGCCAAGTAAGCCGCTGCTGATCGCGAGAGAACGGCGCCTTTGGGCGCCGTTCTTGTTTGTGTTGGTACCTGTACGGCGCTACGCGCCAATCAGCAGCAGACACGTTGATGCAGAGCCGCTAACGTCAGCACCTCCCCGCCAACCCGCAGGTCGCTCGAAATGCTGCACCACGTTTCCTTCCCGGTCCGCGACCTTGCCCTGAGCGGCGCGTTCTACGATGCCGCACTGGGCGCGCTGGGCTTCCGACGTGTATTCGAGGACGACACCGCCATCGGCTATGGCCTGGTCGACGATGAGGATCTGTTCTGCCTGAAGCTGCGCGATGACGCCAGCGCCGCAAGTGCGGGCTTTCATCTGGCCTTCGCCGCGCCGGATCGTCCTGCGGTTGATCGCTTCCATGCGAACGCGCTGGCCGTCGGCGGCAGCGACAACGGTGCGCCTGGCCTGCGCACGGACTATGGCGCGCATTACTACGCGGCGTTTCTGATCGACCCGGACGGGCACCGCATCGAAGCCGTCATCAACCGCTGAGTGGCGTAGCCCGGGTAAGCGCAGCGCACCCGGGAGCAGGAGATAGGGCGGTCATTACCCTATGCGCCAACAGCCCCGGGT
>NZ_JBRREC010000058.1:0-29774 GCF_056760015.1 Stenotrophomonas sp. STEN029
ACCAAAACAACACCCAAACCACAAACACCCCCCCCCCCCCCCCCCCCCCCCCAACCCCCCCCGCGCCATCGCCCCATGGGAGGGGGTTAGGCCACAGCCGTCATCTTCATTTTGTTCGCCCGCGGCCGCTAACGAATCAATCCCTCTGCATCCGGCGCCTTGCCCTCCCTCATCATGCAGCCAGCTGCCAGCCCCGATTCCAGCACCGCAACGGTTGAGCAGGAGCTCGCCAGCACCAATCTGCCTACGGTGGACGAACTGCTGGACGAAAGCGCCGCGCCGGAAGAGTCCGCACCGCCGCCGCGCTATCGGCTGCCGCAGGCCGCAGTACCGCCCAACATCATGTTGCAGTCGGCCGTCATCCGGCTGGTGGAGCAGAAGGAACAGATCGACCAGATAGCGCGCGATGGCTTGCTGGCCGGCCTGTTGCCGCCGGAGTGGAGTGCATCGCCCGGCAACGAACTGCGCGCCTTCGTTGCCAGCGTGGTGCCGTTCGCTTCCGACAACGTGCGTGGCGAAACCATCGCCGCGCGCGTGCCGCTGAAGTTCCTGCTCGGCCACTCGCAGCGCTGGGGCAAGCCCGATGTGGCCGAACCCAATTCCCTGTCGGCCTTCCTGGCCAGCGATGAGCGCGCCAACAGCGGCGTCAGTGACCACGCCGAGGTCATGCTGCTATCGCCGTTGGGGCTGGGCTGGGCGCACTCCGGCCGCAGCCGCGTCGGCTTCCTGCGCGCGATGGGCCTGGAATCCATGGCGGCACGGGTGACGGCGTTGCCTTATCCGGCGCCGGAACAGCTGGCGCTCTACCAGGTCAACAATGATGGCCTGACCCAGTTCTGGTGCGTGATGGACAAGCGTCGGCTGCGCGCGCTGCCGGTGCCGGCCCTGTCGCTACCGTTGCTGACCGCTTACGGTGTCGCTGCGCCAGAAGCATGGCCGTCCAACTGGCCGGCGCCGGCCGACGTTGGCGCGGAGTTGGCGTTGGCGCGGATGGGTAAAGGCACTGCCGAAGTCGATCTGGTCAAGCTGGTGGACAAAATCAGACGTGACCAGGCCAACGATGCCTGGACCGGCGCCAGCCTCATGCAGCTGCACACGTGGGTGCCGCGCTGGCGGTTCTTCCTGACCTCGTTCATCGGTCTGCCGGCCGGCCTGTTGCTGCTTGCAGCATTGGCGTTGCCCGGCCGCGTGGAAGCGGCGGCGGTGGCGGCGGCATTGGGTTTTGCAGGTGGTGCGATCGCGGCCCTTGCCGCGCCGTGGATCTATGCGCGGCGCAAGCACCTGAGTTGATCGTCGCTGACGATCAACCCTCGTTCATGCGCTGCAGGCCGGCATCGGCCAGGCGCGTGATCAGGCGTTCGAGTACCTGTTCCTCGTCCTCGGTGAGCGCTGACATCAGGCGCCGTTCCATCTCGATCACCATCGGCGCGATGGTCTCGTAGACCTCGAAGCCCGCGGCCGAAAGCGCCAGCACCGAACGACGACGGTCATCGCCATGGGTCTCGCGTTTGATGAAACCGCGCTCCAGTAGGCGGGCCACGGCGCGGCTGACCGCCACCTTGTCCATTGCCGTGCGCTCGGACACTTCACTGGCCGAGGAGCCCGGATACAGCGCCAGGATGGTGATCACCCGCCATTCGGGAATGGCCAGGCCGTAGCGCTCGCCGTACAGCCGGGCGATGTTGCCGCTGACCCGGTTGGACAGGACGCTGATGCGGTAAGGCAGGAACTGCTCAAGATCCAGCAACACGTGCGAGGCGCGGATGCTGGTGGACTTGCTGTAATCGGAAGAGCTCATGCTGCAGTGCACCTTGATGGTGGTTTCATGTGAAACTATAACCTTCGGTCCAGACCCGCTTTTTTGGGGCGGATCTTCCTGTTTTCATCGCCGGTACCCCGGCGACCGCCATGCTCCCGGAGGCAACCCATGAACACCCCTACTGCATCCAACGCGCCCAACCTGGGCATGCAGGTCACCACCTTTGAAAACCCGATGGGCATCGATGGTTTTGAGTTCGTCGAATTCGGCGCACCGGCGGGGCAGGCTGCCCAGCTGCACGCGTACTTCAAGAACATGGGGTTCACGGCCGTCCTCCGCCACCGGCAGCGTGCTATTACCGTCTACCGTCAAGGCGGCGTCAACTTTCTTGTGAACGAGGAGCCCAACTCGTTCGCTGCCGACTTCGCCGCCAAGCATGGTCCTAGCGCCTGCGGCTTCGCCATCCGCTTCCAGAAGCCGGCCGCCGAGGTGCTGTCAGCGGCCCTGGGCAACGGCGCCGAGGAAGTGGATCTGCTGGCGGATACCCGCGCGGTATCGGCGCCGGTGATCAAGGGTATCGGCGATTGCATGCTGTACCTGGTGGATCGTTACGGCGGTGCCGGAAGCATCTACGACACCGACTACGAGCCGATCGAAGGCGCCGACCAGAACCCGGCCGGCTTCGGCCTGACCTTCATCGATCACCTGACCCACAACCTGTACCTGGGCAACATGCAGCAGTGGTCGGATTACTACGAGCGCCTGTTCAACTTCCGTGAGATCCGCTACTTCGACATCAAGGGGGCAAAGACCGGCCTGGTGTCCAAGGCGATGACCGCACCGGACGGCGTCGTGCGCATCCCGCTCAACGAGTCGTCCGACCCGAAGAGCCAGATCAACGAATACCTCGACGCCTACAAGGGCGAGGGCATCCAGCACATCGCCTGCTTCACCGACAACATCTACGACACCGTCGAAGCGATGCGCGAGCAGGGTATTGAGTTCCTGGACACGCCGGACACCTACTTCGACGTGGTCGACCTGCGCATCCCGAACAATGGCGAAGACGTTGAGCGCCTGCGCAAGAACAAGATCCTGATCGACGCCGACCCGGAAACCAAACAGCGCAAGCTGCTGCAGATCTTCACCAAGAACTGCATCGGCCCGATCTTCTTCGAGATCATCCAGCGCAAGGGCAATGAAGGTTTTGGCGAAGGCAATTTCCAGGCCTTGTTTGAAAGCATCGAGCGCGACCAGATGGATCGTGGTGTGCTGTAAGCGCTGAAGCAGCGTAAGACAAAGCCCCTCTCCCCTCGGGAGAGGGGTTGGGGTGAGGGCGAAGCTGCTAAAGATCATGAAAGGCGCAAGGAGGCCGCTTCATGAGCTATTGCAGCAAACCACCATTACCCACGGTTACTCTGGGGCGTGCCCGCAGGCTTCGCCGTAATCTGACCGACGCCGAGCGCAAGCTCTGGAACAGGTTGAGGAACGGCCAGCTGTGTGGGTTGAAGTTTCGCAGGCAGCATCCGGTTCCGCCGTATATCGTTGATTTTTACTGTGAGGCCAAACGGCTGGTAGTAGAGCTGGATGGCTCACAGCACAATGAAGACGTCGATCGCGTGCGCACTCGCTTCCTGGAGCAGCAAGGTTTGACCGTATTGCGCTTCTGGGACAACGATGTGCTGCTGCAGGTGGATGCGGTGCTGGTAGCCATTTTGATGATGGCTGAAAGCCTTACCCTCACCCCAACCCCTCTCCCGGAGGGAGAGGGGCTTTGAACGCAACAACACAGGCAGGTTCGTGATGGTCAGCAACGCTTATCAATCCGGCTTCGGCAATGAGTTCGCCACCGAGGCTGTGCCCGGCACCTTGCCGGTGGGTCGCAATTCGCCGCAGCAGGTGGCGCACGGGCTGTATGCCGAGCAGCTGACCGGCACCGCCTTCACCGCGCCGCGCGGCAGCAACCGCCGCAGCTGGCTGTACCGCATCCGCCCGGCGGCGATGCACGGTGAGTTCACTCCGGTCGAGCAGCCGCGCCTGCACAGCGATTTCAGCAAGGCGGCGGCCTCGCCGAACCAGCTGCGCTGGGACCCGCTGCCGCTGCCCACCGAGCCCACCGACTTCATCGATGGCCTGTACACGATGGGTGGCAACGGCTCGGCCGAAGCGCATACCGGTGCCGGCATCCACCTGTACGCCGCCAACGCCGACATGCGCGGCCGCTACTTCTACAACGCCGACGGCGAGTTGCTGATCGTGCCGCAGCTGGGTCGGCTGCGCCTGCGCACCGAGCTGGGTGTGATCGAGATCGAGCCGCAGCAGATCGCGGTGATTCCGCGCGGCGTGCGCTTCGCGGTCGAGTTGCCGGACGGGCAGGCACGCGGCTATGTCTGCGAGAACTTTGGCGCGCTGTTGAAGCTGCCCGACCTCGGCCCGATCGGCAGCAACGGCCTGGCCAATCCGCGCGACTTCGAAACCCCGGTTGCCGCCTATGAAAACCTCGACGGCCAGTTCGAGTTGGTCGCCAAGTTCCAGGGCCGCCTGTGGCGCGCCGATATCGGCCACTCTCCGCTGGACGTGGTTGGCTGGCACGGCAACTACGCGCCGTACCGCTACGACCTGCGCCACTTCAACACCATCGGCTCGATCAGCCATGACCATCCGGATCCGTCGATCTTCCTGGTGCTGCATTCGGCCAGCGATACCCCGGGCACCAGCAACCTGGACTTCGTGATCTTCCCGCCGCGTTGGCTGGTGGCGCAGAACACCTTCCGCCCGCCCTGGTTCCACCGCAACATCGCCAGCGAGTTCATGGGCCTGATCCACGGTGCCTACGATGCCAAGGCCGAGGGCTTCGTGCCGGGCGGTGCGTCCATGCACAACTGCATGACCGGCCACGGTCCGGATGCGGCCACCTTCGACAAGGCCTCGCACGCGGACCTGTCCAAGCCGGACGTGATCACCGACACCATGGCCTTCATGTTCGAGACCCGTGGCGTGATCTGCCCGACCGAACAGGCAATGGAGGCCGCGCACCGCCAGCGCGGTTACCAGGCCTGCTGGAGCGGGCTGCGCAACAACTTCACGGCGCCCAAGGCCTGATTCAGGCCGGCAGCGGTGCTGGCTCCAGCACCGCTGCCAGGTGTGTTTCGGGCAGCACTTCCTGCAAGCGTCCACGCACGCGCTGGGCATAGCCGTCCGAGGTCATTGCCGGCAGGTGGCTGAGTGCCAGCTTCAGCGCCTGCACGGTATCGCCTTCCTCGCGCGCTGCCTGCACAAGCTTGTGCAGCTGTGCGGCAGTAGGGTTGCGTTGCAGCGCGAGGATATCCAGCACATAGATACGCGCTGCGACCATCGAACGGCGCCGCTCCACCACTGCGCGTGGCATGGCGGCGGGCGATGCGGTCGCCTCGGCAAGCGGCTTCGCAGCCGGACTTGTCGCCGGCGGTGCTGGTGGGGATTCCACCTGCAGATAGCCATCACGCTGCAGTTGTGCGATCAGTTCGGGCACGTCGTTGCCCAGCATGCCGCTGAGTTCGGCCAGGCTGCGCTTGCCGTCGCACAGGATCAATGCCCGCCGCTGGCGCAGGTCCAGCGCGGCGCGGTGCGTCTGCAGCACGGTGTGGCCAAGTTCGGTCTTGTGCGGTTGCATGGGCGTTGGGCACGGGCGACGTAGGCGCCCAGCCTGTCGCCGGCAAGTGAAACCACGATGACAGCCCGGTCTTCGCGTCTGCCATGCAGGGATGCCGCTAGACTCGGCCGCGGACCCGCCTGGAGCTGTCGCATGAATCGCATTGCCCTGCCTTTGTCACTGTTTGCCGTGCTGTTGGTGGCCTGCCAGCGCACGCCACCGGCTGAGCCTGCAACCGCCGAGCCGGCTGCGGCTCCAGCACCTTCTGCGGCGCCCGCCCCGGCCCAGGTCGCGCCCGTTGCAGCCAGCGATGCCGATTGGCAGGGCTATGGCGCCGCACAACTCGGCATCGATGCCGAGCAACTGCGCGCGGCATGGACGGGCGAGCTGCAGGGCGATACCGCGGCCGACGGTGGCTGCTATTACCTGTCGCCGGCCGCACACAGTGAGGGCGGGCCGTTCTTCATGCTGGAAGAGGGCAAGTTCGTGCGCTATGACATACGCGGTGGCGATACCGCCGCGCCGGGCGGCGGCAGGATCGGCATGGACCTGGCCCAGCTGCAGGTGCTTTACCCACAGGCCGAGCCGCTGCAGCCGCACAAGTACGTGGAAGGCGGCAAGGTGCTGCGGGTGCCGGCAACGGATGGCAGCCAGGGCGTGCTGGTGTTCGAGCTGGGTGCTGATGGCAAGGCCACGCTCTGGCGCGTGGGCCTGCCGCCGCAGGTGGATTACGTGGAAGGCTGCGGCTGATACCCTGCTGCGGCCACAGGCGATAGCGCGGGTACGCTCCCGGCACCGCCGTCATCACTGCAGGGGAGGGAGGCGCAATGTTCGAAGCTATCGCATGGTTTGTCCTGGGGCTGGTGCTGCTGGCCTTGGGCGGTGATTCGATCGTCAAGGCTGCCTCCGGCCTGGCCCAGCGCTTCGGTGCCTCGCCCTTCGTGGCTGGCTTGTTGCTGGTGGCCTTCGGTACCTCCCTGCCGGAGCTGGTGGTCAATGTCCGCGCCTTCGCCGTGGGTGCGCAGGAGCTGGCGCTGGGCAATGCGGTCGGCAGCAATATCGTCAATGTCGGCCTGACCCTGGCCTTGGCGGCGCTGGCGTTCCCGCTGATGGTACGCACCCGGCTGTTGTCGCCGCTGCTGGTGCTGCTGGCGGTGGCGACGCTGGCCTTGATCGTGTTCGGGCTGGATGGCGCGATCAGCCGAATCGAAGGCATCGTATTGCTGCTTGGCTTTGCCGGTGTGCTGGCGTTCCTGTTGAAGCGTGCACGGCATGAGCCGGCGGCACTGCAGGAAAGCATCGTTGACTACGCCACCACCCGTACCGTGCTCGGGCTCAACATCATCCGTGTCGTCATCGCGGCGGTGGTGCTGTACTACGGTGCGCGTTTCGTGGTGCAGGCGGCGCCGGTGATTGGTGCGGGCTGGGGCATGTCGCCGTTGCTGGCAGGTTTGTTGCCGGTGGCTATCGGCACTGCCTTGCCGGAAGTCGCCGCGGCCATTGCCGCTGCACGTCGCGGGCAGGGCGACATGGTCGTAGGCCACGTGATCGGCTCCAGCCTGTTCAATGTGCTGGTGGTGATCGGCGGCATGGCGGCACTGCGGCCGATGCCGTTGCCGGCCTCGTTCGTGCGCCTGGAGTTGCCGGCGGCAATCGTGTTCGTGCTGATGCTGTACCCGATGCTGCGCGGCGACCTGAAGGTCAGCCGCGGCGAAGGCGCGGTGCTGTTCATCGCGTTCCTGGCGTGGGTAGGCCTGGAGCTGGCACTGCTGCGCTGACGCCGCATCTGTAGTGCCGAGCCATGCTCGGCATGAGGCCTGTGCGGTAACGCCCTGTAGTGCCGAGCCATGCTCGGCTGGAGCCTTACCGGGAAAGCTCCTGCCGAGCATGGCTCGGCACTACAGGGCGTTACCGCACAGGCCTCATGCCGAGCATGGCTCGGCACTACAGGTGGAGCTTGTACCCGGCCCTACTCCTTCGGCGGCTCGGGCCGGCTTTCCATCATCAGCGACAGTGCGGCCTTGGCCATCAGGTGGGCGCTGATCGGTGCGGTGATGAACAGGAACACGGTGATCAGCAGCTCGCGTGGCTGCGGGTCCTGGCCGAGGAAGATGTGGTACGCCACCGAGCACACCAAAACGCAGCCCACGCCCAGCGTGCTGGCCTTGGTCGGTGCGTGCAGGCGTTTGAAGAAGTCGGAGAAGCGCACCAGGCCGAGTGCGCCGACCAGGATGAAGAAGCAGCCGAAGGCCAGCAGCGCCGACAGCGCGATCTGCAGGAAGGTGATCATTCGACGATATCCCTGCGCAGCACGAACTTGCTCAGCACCACCGTGCTGCAGAAGCCGAGCATGGCGATGATCAGTGCGGCCTCGAAGTAGATGGCCGAGTCCAGGTACATGCCGAACAGCATCAGCTCGGCGATGGCGGTGACCGACAAGGTGTCCAGCGCCAGGATGCGGTCTGGCACGGTCGGTCCGCGCAGCAGCCGCCACAAGCCCAACAGCATGGCGATGCCGACCACGTGCATGCACACGATCAGGGTGGTTTCGAATATCTGGTAACCGTTCACGGGAAGATCTCCATCAGCGGCGCTTCGTAGCGGCTCTTGATCTCGTTGATCAGGGCGTTGGCATCCTCAAGGTGCAGCACATGCACCAGCAGGTGGCGGCGGTCCTCGGACAACGCCGCCGACACCGTGCCCGGGGTCAGGGTGATGAAACTGGTCAGCGCGGCGATGCCGTGGATGTTGGCGATATCCAGTGGTACCCAGATGAAGCCGGGCTTGAGCTTGTGCTCGGGCCCCAGCACCTGCGCGGCCACGCGCAGGTTGGAGACCAGGATGTCCCACAGCACCACGGCCAGCAGCTTGGGTACCGGCCGCAAGCTGCCAAGGCGGGCGAACTCGCGGTCCAGGCGCGCGGCGAATAGCGGGATCACGGTTCCAAGCAGCATGCCCAGCAGCAACTGGCCAAGGTCGAAGCTGTCGGACATCAACAGCCAGAAGGCGACCACGGTGATCGACAGGGCGGGCGACGGGAAGACCCGGCGCAGCAGGGGGCGACGTTCGCTCATGGCTGCCTCATCTGCGGCGTGGTGCCGCGTACGTCATGCAGGTACTGATCCGGCGCCAGCAGCTGCGTGGCGATGGCATCGGTCTGGCGCATCAGCGGCCCGGCGAACACCGTCATCAGCACCACATAGCCGAGCAGCAGGCAGGTCGCGGCGGTTTCGAACGGGCGTGCCGGGGCTTCGACCGGCTCTGGCGCAGGCACGCTGTCATCGTCGCCGGGCACATGCCAGAACAGGCGGATGCCGGTGCGCGCCAGGCCCATGATCACCAGCAGGCTGCTGACCAGCACGGCGCTCCAGACCACGGCGGTATGTGCTTCCGGCACGGCTGAGAGTAGCGCCGCCTTGGCCAGGAATCCGGCCAGCGGCGGCAGGCCGGCAACGGCCACCGCACCGACCAGGAACAACAGGCCCGGCACGGTCTTGCCCGGCAGTACGGTGAGCTCATGCTCGCGGCGGCGGTCGGCCTGCTGGCGACGGCGCCGCATCAGGTCGGCGATCAGGAACAGCGCAGCGGCGGCGAAGGTGCTGTGCGGCAGGTAATACAGGCCAGCGGAGATGGTGCCGGTGCTGCCCAGCGCGAAGGCGATGAACAAGGTCGCCGCAGACACCACCACCAGGTAGGCCACCAGCACGCTCATGCGGGTGGCTGCCAGCGCACCCAGCGCGCCAACCACCAGGGTCGCGATGCCGGCCCACAACAACCAATCGCTGCCGTAACCGCTCAGCGCGCCAGCATCGGCATCGAACCACAGTGAGGTCACCCGCAGCACCGAGTACAGGCCGACCTTGGTCATGATCACGAACAGCGCTGCGACCGCGGCCGGCGCACGTGCATACGACTCGGGCAGCCACAGGTACATCGGCAGCAGCGCGGCCTTGGAGCAGAACACCAGCAGCAGCAAGCCCAGGGCGGCCTTGGCCAGCTTCAGGTGCGAGGGTGGCAACTCGACGATGCGCTGGCTGATCTCGGCCAGGTTCAAGGAACCCAGGGTGGCGTAGAGCATGCCCAACGCGATCAGGAACAGGGTCGAGGCGGTGACGTTGAACACCACGTAATGCAGGCCGATGCGCATGCGCAGGCCACGCCCGCCGGACAGCAGCAGCCCGTAGGAGGCGATCAGCATCACCTCGAAGAACACAAACAGATTGAAGATATCGCCAGTCAGGAAGGCGCCGTTGAGGCCAACCAACTGGAACTGGAACAGCGCGTGGAAATGCGGCGCGCGCCGGTCCCAGCCGGTGCAGGCGTACAGCAGGCAGGCGATGGCCAGCAGCAGGGTGGTGAGCAGCATCCAGCCGGCCAGGCCATCAGCCACCAGCGCGATGCCCAGGCGTGCCGGCCAGTCACCGAGCAGGTAGGCCGAGATCTGGCCCTGGCTGGTCTGTGCGAACAGCAGTGCTACCGCCACGGCCAGGGCAGCCATGCTGGCCCAGGCCACCGTGCGCTGCACCTTGGGGCCGTAGCGGCGGTGTTCGATGAACAGCGACAGCGCGGCGCCCAGCAGTGGAATCAGGATCGGCAGAATGACCAGATGATTCATGCGCCAGCCTCCGGCTTGGCCGCTTGCTCAGCCGGCAATTCGGGCTCATGCGCGTCGACGTGGTCGCTGTGGTTGTCGCTGCGGCTGCGCATCGCCAGTACGATGCTCACCGCGGTCATCGCAAACGCAATCACGATGGCAGTCAGCACCAGCGCCTGCGGCAGCGGGTCGGTGTAGTGCACCAGGCTGGTGGCCACGCCGTCCTTGAGCACCGGCGCCTTGCCGGTGACCGGCCGCCCCGCGCTGAAGATCAGCAGGTTGGTGGCATAGGACAGGAAGGTCATGCCCAGGATCACATCGAAGCTGCGCGCGCGCAGTAGCAGGTAGACGCCGATGCCGGCCAGTACGCCGATGGCGCTTGCCAGTGCCAGTTCCATCAGTGCATCTCCCCGGTGCGTGCCGAACGGCGGTGGATATCGATTTCGCCGTTGCGGGCATTGCGGGTGCGCGAGGGCTTGATGGTGCCCATCATCGACAGGATCAACATCACCCCGCCAAACACCACCAGATAGACGCCGGTGTCAAAACCAATCGCACTGGCCAGCGGCACGGTGCCGATCAGCGGCAGCTCCAGGTCGAGGTGGCCACTGGTCAGGAACGGTACGCCGAACAGCATCGAGGCCACGCCGCTGAGCAGGGCGATCAACAGGCCCAGGCCGATGCAGCGGATGTAGTCGAAGCCGAAGCGTGACTCCACCGACTCGGTGCCCTGGATCACGTACTGGATCAGCAACGGCACCGCCAGCACCAGGCCGGCGACGAAGCCGCCACCAGGCGCGTTGTGGCCGCGCAGGAACAGGAAGATCGACACCGTCAGCGTCAGCGGGAACATGATCTGGGCCAGATCGGCCGGCACCGGCAGCTTGATCGGTGGGCCCGGCATGATCTGCTCCGGCGCCATCCGCGTGCGCCGCAGCATCGCGTGCACCACCAGCGCGGCGATGCCGAATACGGTGATCTCGCCGAAGGTATCGAAGCCGCGGAAGTCGACCAGGATCACGTTGACCACGTTGTGGCCATAGGCCTCGGGCAGCGAACGCAGCAGCATCTCGCCGGACATGGTGTTGGGCGGCAGCGTCATCAGCGAATAGGCCAGCGCGGCGATGCCGCCGCCGGCAAGGATGGCGAGCAGCGCATCGCGGCGCTTGCGCCAGCGCGAGTGCTCCGGCGGCGACTGTGCGGGTAGGTAGTTCATGCCCAGCAGCATCAGTACCAGCGTCACCATCTCCACCATCAGCTGGGTCAGGGCCAGGTCGGGCGCCGACAGGAACACGAAGGTCAGCGCCACCATCAGGCCGGTGCCACCCATCACGATCACCGCCAGCAGGCGCTGCTGGTACAGGAACAGCCCGGCAAACGCGCAGGCCAGCATCACCAGCCACAGTGTCCAGCCCAGCAAGGGCATGGACTGCGGGGCCGGCCACACCGGCATCACCGGATTGGCGATGTAGGGCGCAGCAGCGACGATCACCGCTACCAGCACCAGCGCGAACAGCATGCGTTGCAGGCTGCCATTGGCCAGCACGGTGGTGACGCGGTGGGCGAAGCCGAACAACGCGTCCAGCCCGCGATGGAACAGGTGTTTGCCGGTGGGGCGGTTGCGCGCGGCATACAGGTCGGTGAAGCGGCGCAGGCCGAAGTACAGCGCCACACCGCCGACCACGCCAATCGCGCTCATCGCCAACGGCAGGTTGAAGCCGTGCCAGACCGACAGGCTGTACTCCGGCATCGCGGTGCCTAGGATCGACGCCGCTGCGGTCTGCAGCACCGGCGCGATGGTCAGCGCCGGGGCGATGCCGACGGCCAGGCAGATCACCACCAGCACTTCCACCGGCACCTTCATCCAGCGCGGTGGCTCATGCGGCACCACCTCGATGTCGACCGGGCCCTTGCCGAAGAAGGTGTCGTGGACGAAGCGCAGGCTGTAGGCCACGCCAAGGATGCCGGCCAGCAAGGCGGCGGCGCTCATCGCCGAGCGCATCCAGTCCGGGCCCTGCGTTGCCAGTGCCTCGGCGAACAGCATTTCCTTGGACAGGAAGCCGTTGAGCAGCGGGATGCCGGCCATCGCCAGCGAGGCGACGATGGCCAGCGCGCTGGTGATCGGCATCAGCCTGCGCAGGCCGCCGAGCCTGCGCATGTCGCGGGTACCTGTCTCGTGGTCGATGATGCCGGCGGCCATGAACAGCGAGGCCTTGAAGGTGGCGTGGTTGAGGATGTGGAACACGCCGGCCACCACCGCCATCGGCGTGGACAGGCCGAACAGCAGGGTGATCAGGCCCAGGTGCGAGATCGTCGAATAGGCCAGCAGGCCCTTGAGGTCGTGCTGGAAGATCGCATTCCAGGCGCCGATCAGCAGGGTGAGCGCACCGATGCCGCTGACCACGTAGAAGAACAGCTCGGTGCCGGCCAATGCAGGGTGCAGGCGCGCCAGCAGGAATACACCGGCCTTCACCATCGTCGCCGAGTGCAGGTAGGCCGAGACCGGCGTCGGTGCTGCCATCGCATGCGGCAGCCAGAACTGGAACGGGAACTGCGCGCTCTTGGTGAAGATGCCGGCCAGCACCAGCAGGAGTGCCCACGGATACAAGGCGCTGCTGCGGATCAGGTCGCCCGAGGCCAGCACCACATCCAGGTCGAAACTGCCGACGATGCGGCCGATCAGCAGCACGCCGGCCAACAGCGCCAGACCGCCGCCGCCGGTGACGATCAAGGCCATGCGCGCGCCCTCGCGGGCGTCCTTGCGGTGCGACCAGAAGCCGATCAGCAGGAATGAACTGATGCTGGTCAGCTCCCAGAACACCATCAACAGCAACAGGTTGCCGGCCAGCACCATGCCCAGCATCGCGCCCATGAACAGCAGCAGGTAGCTGTAGAAACGCCGCGCGCTGTCCTGCGCCGACAGGTAGTAGTGCGCATACAGCACCACCAGCGCGCCGATACCCAGTACCAGCCCGGTGAACATCCAGGCCAGGCCATCCAGGCGCAGGCTGAAGTCCAGGCCGATCTGCGGCAGCCACTGCCAGCTGTTGCGGACGATCTCGCCATCGAGCACGGCCGGGCTGACGCTGCCGAGCAGGGCCAGGCCGAGTACCGGTGCCGCTGCTGCTGTCCATGCGGCTGCACTGCGCGACAAACGGCCATTGAGTGCGATGGCCGCTGCCAGCAGAAAAGGCAGCGCAAGCAGTAGCAACAGGACTGGCGTCATGTAGGGGCGCGGTTCAGAAAGGGGTTTTGCAGTCTAACAGGCGATTTTTTCGATCCGCGACTTTTTCTGAATGATCCGTTCGGGTTGGCTCGCTGGAGCCAGTGCTGCCAGTGGCTCGGGCTGAAAAACGCGAAAGTGCGGCGGACTTCCAGGGTTCCCGCTGATCCGCAGCGGTAGGCCGGAAGCTTGTGGGAGCGGCGTGAGCCGCGAAGCTGACGAACCTTCTGCCGCGGCAACAGCAACGGCGCACGTCCAAGGCACCCCTCCCCAACCCTCCCCTTGCCTTGCGGCAAAGGGAGGGGGCAAATGCCGCGCTCCCACAACCGCTGCTCCCACATTTCCCACAAAACGGCGCTCAAGCCCGGTGACGGCTGCGGAATCAGTAGGGCTTCGCCTATCCTTCCACCCATGGAGAACGACATTCGCGGCGAAGCGGGCGGTAAGCGCGCGCTGGTATTTGGCGGCAGTGGTCAGATCGGCAAGCGCTTGCTGGCAAACCTGGTGGCGGCCGGCTGGCAGGTAACGGCGGTGACCCGGCAGACGCGTGAGCCCATCCCCGGGGTGACGTGGCAGCTCGGCGATCTGTCCAGCACGAATCTGGCAGATCAACCCCTGGACGCGGTTTTCAGCTGTGGTCCACTGGACCACTTTGCGCGCTGGTATGCAGCATCGAGCATCGATGCACCGTGGGTGGTTGCGTTTGGCTCGACCAGCGTGGACGTGAAACAGGATTCGTCCGAGCCGGCCGAACGCGATGTCGCGCGCCGTCTGCGCGAAGCCGAGCGGGTGTTGTTCGACAGCGCTGCGGCACGCGAGGTGTCTGCGACCGTGCTGCGGCCAACGCTGGTCTACGGCGCCGCTGGCGACAAGACCCTCACCAAGATCGCGGCCCTGGCCTCCCGCACCGGCTTCTTTGTGTTGCCGGCCAATGCCACTGGCTTGCGCCAGCCGGTGCACGTGCAGGATCTGGCCGATGCGGCGATGCAGGTGCTGGTGCACCCGGCCACGGCTGGCAAGGCTTATGCCTTGGGCGGCGGCGAGGTGTTGGCCTATGCCGAGATGGTGCGGCGCACGCTGGCGTGCCTGCCGGCCCGGCCACGCCTGCTGCGCGTACCTGCACCGCTGTTCAAACTGGCCCTGCGCCTGGCCCATGCTGGCGGGCGGCTGCAGGGCATGAATGCGGCGGCGTTGGCGCGGATGACCGAGCCGCTGGCATTCGATCTCGAACCGGCGCGCCGTGATTTCGGCTACGCGCCGCGCGCCTTCGTCGCCGAGGCGGAGATGTTCAGTGCGCCGCCGGGATCAGCACAGGCATAGCCTGTTCGCCGGAGGCGTGTTCCTGCATGCCGGGTCAGGTAGGCAGATGGTGCGGCGGATGTATCCGCCGCACTCAGTAGCGCCAGCCGAACTGCCGGAACAGCTTGGACAGCACCCAGATCGGGCCGATCAGCAGGTAGGTCAGGTCGGTGAGGAAGCTTGGCCGGCGGCCTTCGATCTTGTGGCCGATGAACTGCGCGATCCACGCCACCACGAACACGCCGATGGCGAGGTAGAGCAACGTCTGGATGCCGAGCCGGTCTTCCAGCAGCCGGCAGATGCAGCCGAACACGAAGAAGATGATCAGCATGCCGATGCCCAGCGGGCGCGACAGGCGGTTGTAATAGGCCCAGGTGCCGAACATGGCGAATGCCGCCCAGATGCCATGCTGGAACCACGGCAGCAGTGGCGGGATGCACCACAGCATGGCAATCACCGACCACAGGATCGCCGGCACGGCGAACACGTGGATGGCCTGATTGGTGTGGTTGACGTGATCGCCAGAGTAGCTGGCGAAGTAA
Organism: Stenotrophomonas sp. STEN029; assembly: GCF_056760015.1. NCBI lineage: Bacteria > Pseudomonadati > Pseudomonadota > Gammaproteobacteria > Lysobacterales > Lysobacteraceae > Stenotrophomonas > Stenotrophomonas sp. STEN029. The sequence goes on from NZ_JBRREC010000058.1 coordinate 15,049, forward strand.
CGATCCACTGGACGCGCAATACTCATTCCAACTCCCTCCCGGGTTGACTGGCAGAGCATAGCGCGGCTTCCCTACGGATGCGCACGGTATACGTGCGCATCCGTGACGGGCACAGCAGGATCAGTCGACGCTGATACCGGCCAGCTTGTCCAGCGCCTCGGCGTACTTGGCGCGGGTACGCTCGATCACCTCGGCCGGCAGGGCAGGGCCCGGCGCGGTCTTGCCCCAGTCCAGCGTTTCCAGGTAGTCGCGTACGAACTGCTTGTCGTAGCTGGGCGGGCTGATGCCCACCTGGTACTCGTCGGCCGGCCAGTAACGGGAGGAATCCGGGGTCAGCATCTCGTCCATGATGTACAGACGGCCATCGGCGTCGGTACCGAACTCGAATTTGGTATCAGCCAGCAGGATGCCGCGCTCGGCTGCGTATTCGGCGGCGAACTGGTAGATGCGCAGGGTGGCATCGCGCACCTTCTCGGCCATGTCGGCGCCAACGGCCTTGACCATCGCGTCGAAGTCGATGTTCTCGTCGTGGTCGCCTACCGCCGCCTTGGTGGACGGCGTGAAGATGGCTTCGGGCAGCTTTTCGGCCTGCTGCAGGCCGTCGGGCAGGGCGATGCCGCTGATCTTGCCGGTGCGCTGGTAGTCCTTCCAGCCACTGCCGATCACGTAGCCGCGGGCAATGGCTTCCACCGGCACCGGCTTGAGCTTCTTGGTCACCACCGCACGCTTGGCGTACAGCGCCGGGTCCACGCCTTCGGGCAGCACGCTGGCCACGTCGATGCCGGTCAGGTGGTTGGGCATCAGGTGCGCGGTCTTGGCGAACCAGAAGTTGGACACCTGGCAGAGCATCTCGCCCTTGCCGGGGATCGGGTCGGGCAGCACCACGTCGAACGCCGACAGGCGATCGGTGGCGACCATCAACAGGTACTCGCCCGGAGGGGTTCCGGCCGGCAGACGTTCGCGCGGGATATCAAACACATCACGCACCTTGCCGCGATGGCGCAAGGGCAGGCCGGGAAGATCGGATTGCAACAGCGTGGTCGGCACGGGCACTCCTGGGACTTGGCAATGAATGCCGCCGGCTTGGAGGACCCGGGTCTGGAGGACCCGCAGGGCCCGCGGCTGGTCGGCGGGCGGCCTAGTGTACGGCCGGATCGGGCCGCTGTGGCATAAAATGCACGTCTTGATTGTCCACAGGCCATTCACCCACCCATGCGCTGGTACGGAAAACTGTTCGGCTTCATCGCCGGGGCCCTGCTTTTTAGGCCCAACCCCTTGTTTGGCGGGATAATCGGCCTGTTGCTGGGGCATGCCTTCGACAGCGACTGGTTCAAGCTGGGCAAGGACCTGCCGTACCGTGAACTGGGGGTCACCCGCGAGGCCACCGATGCCGAGATCGACCTGGCCTACCGCCGCCTGATGTCCCAGTACCACCCCGACAAAGTGGCCGGCGCCGCCCCCGAGCTGCGCGCCCAGGCCGAGAAGAAGGCCCGGCAGATCAACGCCGCCTACGACCGCATCAAAACCCTGCGCAAGCGCTGAAAGGCTCCGTCATGTCCAACTGCATCATCGCCCCGTCCATTCTCTCGGCCAATTTCGCCAAGCTCGGCGAGGAGGTCGACAACGTGTTGGCCGCTGGCGCCGACTGGGTTCACTTCGACGTGATGGACAACCACTACGTACCCAACCTGACCATCGGCCCGATGGTCTGCCAGGCGCTGCGCAAGCACGGTGTCACCGCGCCGATCGACGTGCACCTGATGGTTGAGCCGGTCGACCGCATCGTGCCGGACTTCGCCGAGGCTGGCGCCAGCATCATCAGCTTCCACCCGGAAGCCAGCCGCCACGTCCACCGCACCATCCAGCTGATCAAGTCGCACGGCTGCAAGGCCGGCCTGGTGCTGAACCCGGCAACGCCGGTCGAAGTGCTGGACTGGGTGCTGGAAGACCTGGACCTGGTGCTGCTGATGTCGGTCAACCCGGGCTTCGGAGGCCAGGCCTTCATTCCCTCGACCCTGGACAAGCTGCGTGCAATGCGGGCAATGATCGACAAGCTCGGCAAGCCGGTGCTGCTGGAAGTGGACGGTGGCGTAAAGGCCGACAACATCGGTGAGATCGCTGCTGCCGGTGCCGACGCCTTCGTTGCCGGTTCGGCTATTTTCAATGCGCCTGACTACGCTGCGATGATCAGCAAGATGCGCGGCAATGTCGCCGCAGCGCGAGGCTGAGTGATGAGCGCGGCTGACGTGCAGATCCGTCCGGCAATCGCCGATGACGCAGGCCTGATCCTGCACTTCATCCGCGAGCTTGCCATCTACGAGAAAGCCGAATCCTCGGTGCAGACCGACGAGGCAGGCATTCGTGCCAGCCTGTTTTCCGCTGATGCAAAGGCGCAGGCCTTGATCTGCGAACGCGGTGGCCAGGCCATTGGTTACGCCGTGTTCTTTTACAACTACTCGACCTGGTTGGGCCGCAACGGCATCTACCTGGAAGACTTGTACGTCAGCCCGGAAGCGCGTGGCAGCGGTGCAGGAAAGGCCTTGCTGCAGTACATCGCCAGGCTGGCGGTGGAGCAGGGCTGCGGTCGATTCGAATGGTCGGTACTGGACTGGAACACGCCGGCCATCGACTTCTACAAAGCCGCCGGTGCAGTAGCGCAGGACGAATGGACGGTCTACCGCCTGCAAGGTGAAGCGCTGCACAAGTTCGCCAAAGGCGGCTGATCTGTAGTGCCGAGCCATGCTCGGCAGAGGCTTCACCGACAATGCCAAGGTAGTGCCGAGCCATGCTCGGCAGAGGCTTCACCTGTGATCTTTGAAATTCCCCGGCAATGCCCCAGCCGAGCATGGCTCGGCTCTACAGGTGAAGCAAAAAAAAGCCGCAACGTTGCCGTTGCGGCCGGGGAATCATCGGAGGCTGATCCTGCCTCCATCCGTCGTCCTTGCTATGGCCTTTCATTCTCCGGGTGCGCTGTGACACCACGGTGACATTCACCCGGGCGCAGCAATCCACTTGCTAGGCTGCGCGCCTTCAACGGAGAACCCCATGCACCACCCGGCACCCTGTTACCTGATCCTCAATGGCAAGTCCGCTGGCGACGATGCCGTGCGTGCAGCGGTGACCCAGCTGCGCGGGCAGGGGCAGGACCTCAAGGTGCGGGTGACCTGGGAAGCCGGCGACGCCGAGCGCTATGTGCGCGAAGCCATCGCCGCGCAGGCACGGCTGCTGATTGCAGGCGGCGGCGACGGCACCTTGAGCGAAGTCGCCGAGGCGCTGGCGCACACCGGGCAGGATGCGTCGCGATTGCCGGCATTGGCCTTGCTGCCATTGGGCACCGCCAACGACTTCGCCACCGCTGCCGGCATTCCGCTCGAACCGTTGCAGGCATTGCAGCTGCCAGCACATACACAGGCGCGCGCCATCGATCTGCTGCGCGTGGAGGGCGATGGCAAGGTCCACTGGTGTGCCAACCTGGCCAGCGGCGGCTTTGGCACCGAAGTGACGGTGGAGACCCACGAAGGCCTGAAGAAGATGCTCGGTGGCCTGGCCTACGTGATCACCGGAATCGGCAAGCTGGGCCGGATCGAGCCGATCCAGGCGCGCATCCACGGCGAGGATTTCGAGTGGCAGGGCGGATTCATCGCACTTGGCGTTGGCAATGGGCGCCAGGCCGGTGGCGGCCAGCAGCTATGCCCCGATGCCCTGCTCGATGACGGCTTGTTGGACCTGACCATCATTCCTGAGCTGTCCGGCGAGCTGATGGCCACCCTCGGGACCTTGTTCAGCGAGGGCAAGCACGCCGCACTGGAGCAGGTGGCTGAACGCGCCCGCCTGAGCGAGTTGTGGATCGAGGCCGAGCAGCCGCTGACCCTGAACCTGGACGGTGAACCGCTGCAGGCCCGACGCTTCCATATCCAATGCGTGGCAGGGCGGGTACACATGCATCTACCGGCCGCAACAGCCCTGCTGGGCAGCTGAATCGTTGCCACTGCAAGCATCTGATCATGTTGCAGATGCACACCGGGCGCCGTTCTTGCGGTAGAGTTGCGCGGTGCCCATTCTGACGACCAAGCGTTCCCTTTCTTCCGCTCGCCGCTGGTGGCGATGGTGGCCCGTTGCCGTCGTCCGTACCGCCACCGTCGATTCCCGGAAGGAAAGCCGTCTTGATCACGCAAGAGCAGTTCCAGCAGCTGGCCGCTGAAGGCCACAGCGCACACCCGCATAATTTCGTACCCGTCGTCCGCGAAGTGCTGTCCGACCTGGACACGCCGCTCTCGGTCTACCTGAAGCTCGCCGACGGCCCGTATACCTATCTGTTTGAATCCGTCGAAGGCGGTGAGCGCTTTGGTCGCTACTCCATCATCGGCATGCCCGCACGCCGCATCTACAGCTTCCGTGGCCATACCTTGGAAGTCAGTGAACTGGGCGAAGTCGTCGAACGTCGCGAAGTAGCCGATCCCTTGGCTGAGGTCGAAGTGCTGCGCAAGCAGTACTCGGTGCCGCAGCTGGACGGCTTGCCGGGCTTCACCGGCGGCTTGGTCGGCTGGTTCGGCTTCGAATGCATCCAGTACATCGAGCCGCACCTGGGTGCGGGCGAAAAGCCGGATGAACTGGGTACACCCGACATCCTGCTGATGCTGTCCGAAGAGCTGGCGGTGTTCGACAACCTCAAGGGCCGCCTGTACCTGATCGTGCACGCCGACCCGGCGCAGCCACAGGCCTGGGCGCGCGCAAATCGCCGCCTTGATGAGCTGGCCCACCGCTTGCGTCAGGGCGGTGCCGGTTACCCGCAGTCGCAGGTGTCCGACGCCATCGACGAGCAGGATTTCCAGTCCTCGTTTACCCGCGAGGAATACCACGCAGTGGTGCGCAAGGCGCAGGAATACGTGCGTGCCGGCGATATCTTCCAGGTGGTTCCGAGCCAGCGCCTGCGCGTGCCGTTCCGTGCGCGGCCGATTGATGTCTACCGCGCGCTGCGCGCGTTGAATCCGTCGCCGTACATGTATTTCATCGATGTTGGCGGCACCCAGGTGGTCGGCTCCTCGCCGGAGATCCTGGCGCGCCTGCGCGATGGCATCGTCACCGTGCGTCCCATCGCTGGCACCCGTCCGCGCGGCGCCACGCCGGAACTGGACAAGGCACTGGAAGTCGAGCTGCTGGCCGATCCCAAGGAGCGTGCCGAGCATGTGATGCTGATCGACCTCGGCCGCAATGACGTGGGCCGCGTTGCCGAACCGGGCACGGTCAAGGTGGGCGAGCAGTTCGTGATCGAACGCTACAGCCACGTCATGCACATCGTCAGCGAAGTCACTGGCACCTTGAAGGCTGGCCTGAGCTATAGCGATGTGATGCGCGCGACCTTCCCGGCCGGCACCGTCAGCGGTGCGCCGAAGATCCGTGCGCTGGAGATCATCCGCGAGCTGGAACCGGTCAAGCGCAATGTCTATTCCGGCGCGGTTGGCTACATCGGCTGGAACGGCGATGCCGATACTGCCATCGCGATTCGCACTGCGGTGATCCAGGACGGTTACCTCTACGTGCAGGCCGGCGGCGGCGTGGTCTATGACTCCGACCCTGATGCCGAATGGCAGGAAACCATGAACAAGGGTCGCGCGCTGTTCCGTGCGGTGGCGCAGGCGGCGAAGGGGCTGTAAGCCGTGTCGCGCACGCTGCTTTCATCGAAAGCGACTGTTTCTCTCACCATGACAAGGAGTGCCGAATGAAATTGCCCCGCATGTTGCTGTGGTCATCGTTGCTGGTTGCCGCCGTTCCGCAGGCGTGGGCGCAGGCCAACTCCATTCCGTCGCAACCGCATCTGTTGGTGAAGGGCGATGCCAGCCGGAAGGTGATGCCGGACCGCTTCGTGGTGAAGATCGCGTTGGAGTCGGTGGATATGCAGACCGACATCGCCCGGCGCAAGGTCCAGGCAAATGCGGAGCGGACCATGGCGCTGTTCGCCAAGCACGGCGCCATTGCCGAGACGGTACGCATGGATAACCTGAGCATCGAGCCATCTACGCGTTACAAGGACGATGAAGAAGTGTTTGTGGGCACCGCCGTCAGCCGTGACCTGGAAGGTTCCTTCGAAAAACCAGAGCAGTTGCAGGCGTTTCTTGGTGAGTTGAATGCCAGCAGCGAAGTACAGGTGAGCACCGCAAAGCCCATGTATTCGGGTGAAGCGCGGCTGCGGGCTGAACTCAAGGCCGAAGCGGCTGCGCAGACGCGCGCGTCGGCAAAGGGGCTCGCTGATGCCTATGGGGCGAAGATCATCGGCCTCTATACGATCTCCGATGTCGCCCCCAGTTTTGCTTACGGTGTGCAGGCCGGTAGCTGGCCGAATGTAAACAGAGCGGACACCTTCCATAGGGAAAGCGATTCGCTGGACCGGGTACAGGTCAGCGGGAGTCGCAATGTGGGCTATGCCGCACCATCGCCTGGCGAGCAGCTGATTGCCAGGCCAATCACCTACACCGAAAACGTCTACGCCATATTCCTGATTAGCGATGGAAACTGAATCATGCTGTTGATGATCGACAACTACGACAGCTTCACCTTCAACCTCGTGCAATACCTGCAGATGCTGGGTGCCGAAGTGAAGGTGGTGCGCAATGACGCGATGAGCGTCGCCGAGATCGCTGCCCTGCAACCTTCGCATATTGTGGTATCGCCGGGCCCGAAGACGCCGAACGAAGCCGGTGTGTCGCTGGAGGTGATCCGCCAGCTCGGCCCGAGCATTCCACTGTTCGGTGTGTGCCTGGGCCATCAGGCCATCGGCCAGATCTATGGCGGTGACGTGATCCGTGCCAGCAACATCATGCATGGCAAGGTCTCGCCGATCCGCCATGAAGGCAAGGGCGTGTTCGCCGGTCTGCCGGACCGTTACGAAGCCACCCGCTACCACTCGCTGGTGGTGGACAAGAACACGCTGCCGGCGGCGTTGGAGATCACTGCCTGGACCGAGAATCCGGACGGTTCGATGGAAGAGATCATGGGCCTGCGCCACCGTGAGTATCCGGTCGAAGGCGTGCAGTTCCATCCCGAATCCATCCTCACCCAGCACGGCCACGCGCTGATGAAGAACTTCCTGGACCGCACATGTTGATCGAGCCGAGCCAGTTGCTGTTGTTCATGCTTGCAGGCTGGTTGTTGAACCTGACGCCGGGCCCGGATGTGCTGTACATCATCAGCCGCTCGCTGCGCGGTGGACGTCGTGCAGGATTCGCCGCCATCGCAGGCATCAGCGCGGGTTGCCTGGTGCATGTGGCGCTGGCCTCGCTGGGCCTGGGCGTGCTGCTGGCGACGTCGGCCACCTTGTTCACCGTGATCAAGTGGATCGGCGCGGCCTATCTGCTGTGGGTGGGCGTGCGCCTGTTGCGCAATACCGGTGAATCGACCTTGCAGGCCGATATCGCCGCCAGCAGCGGCAGTGCCGGTTCGTGGTGGCAGGTATTCGCCGGCGGCTTCCTGACCAATGTGCTGAACCCGAAGGTGGTGCTGTTCTTCCTGGCCTTCCTGCCGCAGTTCATCGCGCCGGCGGTGCAGAACAAGCCGTTGGCGTTCGCGCTGCTGGGCCTGGTCTTCATGGTCAACGCGCTGCCGATCAACGCGGCTTACGTGTTGGCGGCCGATCGTGTGCGCAGCAGCCGTTGGGCCGCGCGCGGCATGCAGTGGCTGGACAAGCTGGCCGGCGTGCTGTTCATCGGCTTCGGCCTGCGGCTGGCACTGACTGCGAGGCCGACGCCGTGAGCCTGGAAGATTTCCGCCTGTTCGTGGTGATGCTCGGCGGTCGCCATGCGCGTGCCAATACCGAGGTGCATGACGTGGTGTTCGCGGTTGGTCCCGGCATCGAGCACACCTATCCGCAGCTGCGCCAGCAATGGTTCGGCGAGGCTGCAGGTCTGCATCTGGATTCGTGGATGACGGTGGATGGCGTCGATGACTGGCAGGTACGCATTTCCGATGACGCGCCTGCGGCCGACGCGCCGACCTTGTTCTTCGTCAACCTTGGCGGCTACGTCGATGGTCAGTTCGGCGAGGACCACCGCTACCTGCTGGTGGTTGCTGCCGATGCGGTCGAGGCCAAGCGCAAGGCGCTGGCGCAGGCCGAAGCGCAGTGGATCAAACCGCACCGCGATGCGCTGCTGGAAGTGGACAGCTGCCTGCCGGTCGGGCCGATCGGTGGCCTGCACGTGCAGCTGCGCCGAGGCGCACACACCGGCATCCACAGCCAAAGCGACTACATCGTTATTTCCTGATTCTGGAGTTGTCATGACCATCACCGCGCAGGAAGCCCTGCAACGCACCATCGAACACCGCGAGATCTTCTTCGACGAGATGGTCGACCTGATGCGGCAGATCATGCGTGGCGAGATCTCGCCGACCATGACCGCCGCCATCCTCACCGGCTTGCGGGTCAAGAAGGAAACCGTCGGCGAGATCGCCGGTGCCGCCACGGTGATGCGCGAGTTCGCGCGCCCGGTGCAGGTTACCGACAAGACCCATTTGGTCGACATCGTCGGCACCGGCGGCGATGGCTCGCATACCTTCAACATTTCCACCTGTTCGATGTTCGTGGTGGCCGCTGCCGGTGCCAAGGTCGCCAAACACGGCAACCGCAGCGTGTCCTCCAAGTCCGGCAGCGCCGATGCGGTGGAAGCGCTGGGCGCGGTGATCGAGCTGCAGCCCGAGCAGGTGGCGCAAGCCATCGAGCAGACCGGCATCGGCTTCATGTTCGCGCCGATGCACCACCCGGCAATGAAGGTGGTCGCGCCGGTCCGCCGCGAGATGGGCGTGCGCACCATCTTCAACATCCTCGGCCCGCTGACCAATCCGGTGGGCGCCACCAATATCCTGATGGGCGTGTTCCACCCCGACCTGGTCGGCATCCAGGCGCGCGTGCTGCGTGAGCTCGGTGCCGAGCGCGCATTGGTGGTGTGGGGCCGCGACAACATGGACGAGATCTCGCTGGGCGCTGGCACGTTGGTTGGCGAGCTGCGCGACGGCAAGGTGCGCGAGTATGAGATTCATCCGGAGGACTTCGGCATCGCCATGTCGGCCAGCCGCAACCTCAAGGTCGAGAACCCGGAAGAGTCCATCGCCATGCTGCGCGCCGTGCTGGACAACCAGCCGGGCCCGGCCAACGATATCGTCGCCCTCAACGCCGGTGCCGCACTGTATGTGGCTGGTGTCGCCGACAGCATCGCCGATGGCCTGGCCCGCGCCCGCGCGGTGATCGCCGATGGCAGCGCCCGTGCGCGCATGCAGGAGTACGTCGATGCCAGCCGCGCCTTGGCCGGCAATCCCTGATAATCCCCTAATTAACCGCGTCAGCAGCGCCCGTCTTCCAGGAAGCAGATCCATGAGCGACATCCTCAACACCATCCTCGCCCGCAAAGTGCAGGAGGTGGCCGAGCGCAGCGCCCGCGTGCCGCTGGCCGAGTTGAAGGCGCGCCTGGCCGATGCCTCGCCGGTGCGCGGCTTTGCCAATGCGCTGAACGCGGCGATCGCCAATGGTGACCCGGCGGTGATTGCCGAGGTCAAGAAGGCTAGTCCGTCCAAAGGCGTGATTCGCCCGGACTTCCACCCTGCGGATATCGCGGTGAGCTATGAATTCGGCGGCGCCAGCTGCCTGTCCGTGCTGACCGACGTGGATTTCTTCCAGGGCGCGGATGCCTATCTGCAGCAGGCCCGTGAGGCCTGCACGTTGCCGGTGCTGCGCAAGGACTTCGTCATCGACCCGTACCAGGTGGTCGAGGCGCGCGTGCTCGGTGCCGACTGCATCCTGCTGATCGTCTCGGCGCTGGACGACCGCCAGCTGGCCGAGCTGTCCGACCTGGCGATGCAACTGGGGATGGACGTGCTGGTCGAGGTGCACGACATCGACGAGCTGGAGCGCGCCATCCAGGTGCCGGTGCCGCTGGTCGGTATCAACAACCGCAACCTGCGCACCTTCGAGGTGTCGCTGGAAAACACGCTGTCGATGAAGGATGCGGTGCCGCGCGACCGCCTGCTGGTCACCGAGAGCGGCATCATGGGCCCGGCGGACGTGGCCTTGATGCGCAATGCGGGGATCAATGCCTTCCTGGTCGGTGAGACGTTCATGCGCGTGGAAGAGCCGGGCGAGGGCCTGCGTCAGCTATTCTTCCCGGCATGACTGATCCCTACCCGAACCCGCGTGATGACGCGCAACTGGTCGTCTTCGACTTCGATCACACGCTGTATGACGGCGATTCCGGCAGCCACCTGTTCGCCTGGCTGATCAAGCGCAATCCGTTGCGGCTGCTGGTGGCCATCCTCGCCACGCCGCTGCTGGGGCCGCTGGTGGCGATGCTGCCGACCCGCCGCTTCGGCATCTCCGGCTACGTCTGGATCGCCACCTTCGGCCTGCACCAGGCGCGTGAGTTCAACAAGGTAATCGACCAGTACGTGCTCAAGCACGAGGACGAGATCCGCCAGCACCTGCTGCCACATGCCCTGCAGGTATTCGCCGCGCACCGTCGTGCCGGCGACCGGGTGATCGTGGCCACCGGCGCACCGCCGGAGCTGGCCCGCGCCATCCTCGCCTTCGTGGCCGAGCAGGGCGTGCCGGTGATCGGCAGCGAAGTCGGCCCGCGCATGGGCGCGATGGGCGCCACCCGCCACTGCCACAACGAAGAAAAGATGCGCATGCTGCGCGAGCGCGGCTACGGCGACATCGCCATTGCCTACTCGGACAGCACCGCCGACCTGCCGCTGCTGAAAGCTGCCAAGGCTCCGGTAGTGGTGAACCCCAAGCATTCGCGGGTGGAGTACTTCGGCAAGGTATTGCCGGCCGGCACCCCCATCCTCAACTGGGGCTGCCCGGGCCGCGGCGGCAAGCCGCTGCCCAGGTAATCCAAAGCGGGGCAAGCAACGATCCAGCCGGAGCCGGCATCCCTTCTCCCGTTTACGGGAGAAGGTGCCCGTAGAGTCCGCCCCCGCGAAGGGGGGCGGATGAGGGGGCTTTTGACGCACAGCAAGGCCTGCCGAAGCCGACATCCCTTCTCCCGTTTACGGGAGAAGGTGCCCGAAGAGCCTGCCCCCGCGAAGGCGGGGGGCGGATGAGGGGAGCTTTTAAGGCTCTAAAGCAAAAGCTGCCCTCACCCCAACCCCTCTCCCGTAAACGGGAGAGGGGCTATCAGAGCAGCATCGCCTCGCGTGCCTCAAGCACCCCGCAGCTTCACTACCGCCATTCCAATCTGGAACAGGCTGATCGACAGTACCAGCACGCCGACGGCGATCAGCACCCAGCGCTCCTTGACCCGCTTCACCAGCAGCGCCGCCACTGGTGCGGCCATCATCCCGCCGACCAGCAGGCCGGCGACGATGGACAGGTGCTGCAGGCCCATCGACAGCAGGAAGGTTGCCGAGATCGACAGGGTGACCACGAACTCCGCCGCGTTGACCGAGCCAATCGTGGTGCGCGCCTGGCCGCCACGGGCCAGCAGGGTGGAGGTGGCCACTGGCCCCCAGCCGCCACCGCCGGTGGCGTCCAGCAGGCCGGCGAAGAAGCCCAGCACCGGCACCCGCTTCACTTCCTGCTTGGCCATGAACTTGCCGGCTGCGCGGGCCAGGATGAAGATCGCCAGCACCAGTAGGTAAAGGTAGATGAACGGGCGCACGACATCGCCAGGCAGCTGGGTCAGCACATAGGCGCCAATGGCTCCGCCGATGGCGCCGGGTATCGCCAGCCGAAAGAACAGGCGCTTGTCGACATTGCCGGCCACCAGGTGCGAGACCCCGGAGGCGCCGGTGGTGAACACCTCGGCGGTGTGGATGCTGGCGCTGACCGCCGCAGGTGGCAGCCCCATGCTCAGCAGCACCGAGGACGAAATCAGCCCGAACGCCATGCCCAGCGCACCGTCCACCAGCTGCGCGCCGAGGCCGATCAGGATGAACCAGTAAAATTCGTTGCCAAATTCCATGCCCCAAGCCTGCGGGCCACAGCAGGGCAGGTCAAGGAAAGCTACATCGGAAAGTAATGGTTTGGGTTGAATCCTGACCAATATCAGCGCCGAACGGTCGCTAATTCGCAGCTATGTCGGCGACGTGGTTGGTCTCCCGCGGCATTCGGAATTGTTAGTTGGCGTGGCATTGATCACCAAGTAGCCCGGATGTTCGCAATGGTGAGTGAGATTTCGGGCTCCGACAGAGATCACACTTCAACATCGTAGCCCGGATAAGCGCAGCGCACCCGGGATCTCGGTAAACATCACTCTGCTGGGGGCGCCTGAGCGCGTGGCCACCAACGCGCGAAAAGCCCCGGGTGCGCGCGGCTTACCCGGGCTACCAGAGCGCAGGCAAAGGGTTTTCCCGAGGTCAATCAGGTCAGACAGCCCCCTTTAGTAAAGGGGGGCGCGCCGACAGGTGCGGGGATTTGGAAGGCGGGGAGCCGGGGCCCATGGTTTGCTCCGCAAACCATGGGGGTGTCGCCCGCGAAGCGGACGTTACCGCGTCCCGTACAGAACCACGGTCTTGCCGCGGGCATGCAGCAGGCCATCGGCCTGCAGCTTCTTCAGCACGCGGCCGGCCATTTCCCGCGAGCAACCCACCAGTCGGGCGATTTCCTGGCGGGAGACGCGCAGCTGGGTGCCCTGCGGGTGGCTCATCGATTCCGGCTCCTTGGACAGGTCGTGCAAGGTGCGGATGATGCGGTCGGTCACGTCCAGGAAGGCCAGGCGGCTGGCCTTGCGGCTGGTATGCAGCAGGCGCCGGGAGATCTGCGAGCCAATGGCGTACAGCAGCTTGGGCGCGTCCACTGACAGCGGACCCAGGAACAGCTGGTGCAGGCGCTCGTAGCTGATCTCGGCCAGCTCGCAGGGGGTGCGGGTGCGCAGGATGACCTCGCGCTTGTCCGACTCGATGAACAGGCCCATTTCGCCGACAAACTCGCCGGCACCGAAGTAGCCCAGCACCAGTTCCCGGTCATCGTCTTCCTCGGCAATGATACTGACCGAGCCGCTGATCACGTAATACATGGTCCCGGCAGGATCACCCGGGCGGAACACATCGGTCCGCGCCGGGTAGCGGCGGCGGTGGCTGTGGGCCAGAAAGCGGTCGATGGTGGCAATGTCCAGCGCCAGCGGGCTGGAGGCAAGACGCACGTTTGACGCGGTGGTGGCGTTACCTGGGCTCATGATGGCGTTCACAGTTTGGATGAACTTGCTTAATGGGCAAGCTTAACGACGCTGAGCATAAGGGGCAAACGGGCATAACGGTGCAAGTATCACAGCGGGCCACTTTGCCCCATACTTCCGCCTTTCCCACCATCTACAGGATCGACCGCCGTGGTCAAGCCGTTGCCTCGCCTGAGGTTGCAAGGATTCAACAACCTCACCAAGGCCTTGAGCTTCAACATTTATGACGTCTGCTATGCGCGTACCGAAGAGGAGCGCCAGCGTTATATCGAGTACATCGACGAGGAATACAACGCCGATCGACTCACGCAGATCCTCACCGATGTCGCAGAGATCATCGGTGCGAACATCTTGAACATTGCGCGTCAGGATTACGACCCCCAGGGTGCCTCGGTCACAATTCTCATTTCCGAGGAGCCGGTGATCGACAAGAAGCAGGCCGGCAAGGAGTTGATCTCCGATGCCGTGGTTGCGCATATGGATAAGTCGCACATCACCGTGCACACCTATCCGGAAACGCATCCGCAGGAAGGCATTGCTACCTTCCGCGCCGATATCGACGTGGCAACCTGCGGTGTGATCTCGCCGTTGAAGGCGCTGAACTACCTGATCGAGAGTCTGGAATCAGACATCGTGATCATGGACTACCGCGTGCGTGGCTTCACCCGTGACATCAAGGGCAAGAAGCACTACATCGACCACAAGATCAATTCGATCCAGAACTTCCTGGCCAAGAACATCAAGTCGCGTTATGAGATGTTCGACGTCAACGTCTATCAGGAAAACATCTTCCACACCAAGATGCACCTGAAGGACTTCGACCTGGACCAGTACCTGTTCGAAGAGAAGGCCAAGAACCTGTCGTTCAAGGAGCGCATGAAGATCGAGGCGCTGCTGCGCCGCGAGATCGAAGAGCTGTTCCACGGTCGCAACCTGGCCGAATAAGCACTACCAGCGCAGCGCCGGCATGCCGGTTCTGCGCAAAAAAACAGGCGGGACGGCCCGCCCTGCAGTGATGCAGACGTTTGTCGACGGCGGCTCGGTGTGAACTCACTGGGGCGCCGTCTTTTTTTGTAAAGGAAGTTGGCGATGCCCTGGATCTACCTGCTGCTTGCGGGCCTGTTCGAGATTGGATTTGCACTGGGCCTGAAGTCCAGCGAAGGCTTTACCCGGCTCTGGCCGAGCCTGTTCACCGTGGTGTTTGCCGGCATCAGCCTGTGGCTGCTGACCCAGGCCCTGCGCACCATTCCGGTCGGTACCGGTTATGCGATCTGGACCGGTATCGGTGCGGTTGGCGTGGCGATTGCCGGCGTGATCCTGTTCGGCGACAGCGCCAGCTGGCCACGCCTGCTGTGCATCGGCCTGATCGTCACCGGCGTGATCGGCCTGAAGCTGGTCAGCTGAGGTAGCCAGGGTAGTGCCGAGCCATGCTCGGCAGAGGCGTTATGCAAAGGCCCAGCCATGTAGTGCCGGGCCATGCTCGGCAGGGGCTTTATGCAAAGGCCCAGCCATGTAGTGCCGAGCCATGCTCGGCAGAGGCGTTCCCGGCAAAGCTCCAGCCGAGCATGGCTC